>JAQBNJ010000121.1 GCA_028288645.1 Sediminibacterium sp. | reverse complement strand
AGTAGTAGGCTATGTAAACCGATCGCGCGCTTTCATGCCACCCGGTACAGTGCCCCCTTTTATCACACGTTTTGATGCAGGCAGTGTTCCGGTAGGGCAATTAGTCTTCAGTTCTGAAACAAGATCGCTTGGTGAGATATCAGACTTGGCCCTCTTCAAAGTACGCCCGATGTTCTCTACTTTACCGGGGGTATCTGCACCACCACCATTTGGAGGCAATCAAAAATCTGTATTGATTACGGTTGATCCTGATAAGATCCGGAATTATCATATGACACCTGACCAGGTGATGCAGGCCATTCTCAAAACCAATTCGATCAGTCCTGCCGGTAACGTACGTATTGGTGACAGCACCTATATCACACCACAGAATAGTGTAATTGAAAATTTATCCGACCTCCAAAATTCACCATTACAATTAGGGAGCGGGCCAACGGTATATGTAAAAGACATTGCAACAGTTACTATGGGTTCTGATGTAACCAGCAGCTATGCGCTCATCAACGGTAAACGCTCAGTTTACATTCCTGTTACCAAACGGGCAGATGCATCTACATGGGATGTGGTTCAAAGAGTAAAAGCTGCATTGCCAGACATGCAGGCGGCTATACCGGATGATATTAAAGTATCTTATGAATTTGATCAGTCGGGTTATGTGATGAGCGCCTTAAAAAATGTTTTGTTTGAAGGAGGATTGGGCGCAATTCTTACCGGCCTGGTGGTCCTGCTGTTTTTGGGTGACAGAAGAAGCGCACTTATTGTTGTAATGACCATACCACTGGCCTTATTAACTTCTGCAACGATGTTATATCTTTTCGGACAGACGATCAATATCATGACTCTTGGCGGTCTCGCACTATCAGTCGGTATATTGGTTGATGAGGCAACGGTAACGGTTGAAAATATTCACCGGCATATGGAAGAGGGTAAGGCAAAGGCAAGAGCTATTGCAGATGCTGCGCGGGAAATTGCTATGCCCAAACTGCTCATCCTGTTAAGTATACTCGCGGTATTTGTTCCTTCCCTTTTTATGAATGGTGTTCCGAAAGCCATGTTCCTTCCACTTTCACTGGCTGTTGGTTTTGCGATGATCGCATCTTTTCTTTTATCACAAACATTCGTACCGGTGGTTAGCAATTGGTTATTGAAAGATCATATTCCTGCAAAAACAAATCAACCAGGTGTGTTTGAACGCATTAAAAAACGTTATGTAAGAAATGGTGAACGGATGAAAGGCTCAGGGCTCTTCCTGTTTTTGTTTTTGGCTGTTTCAATAGGACTGGCGGTTTTATTTTTCTCATTAACGGGTACAGAACTTTTTCCCAAAGCTGATACAGGGTTAACGCAGGTGAGGCTCCGTTTACCGGTGGGCACAAGACTGGAACGAACGGAAGATGCAACTCGAAAACTATTATCAATCGTTAACAATACAGCAGGAAAAGAAAATGTTGTTATCACTTCTGCATTCGTCGGGACACAACCTTCGAGTTTCCCGGTAAACTATATTCATTTGTGGACAGGCGGGCCGCAGGAATCAGTCACCAAAATTAAACTTCAACCGGGAGCGATCCCGATGGATGATTTTAAAGAAAAAGTAAGACAGACAGTAAAAAAAGAAATACCCAACGCAAAAATATCTTTTGAGCCCGGCGATCTTGCGGAACAGGTATTGAACCTTGGCACTAATAATCCAGTGGAGATTGCTGTTGTAAACAGGAGTCTGGATGATGGAAAGAAAACGGCAAATGCTCTGTTGAAACAGCTATCTTCTATAGCCTCATTACGCGATATACAAATCGCTACACCATTGGATTATCCTGCTATTAAGATAGATGTGGACAGGGTGAAAGCCGGGCAATTGGGAATGTCATCTGACCAGGTAACGCGTTCGTTTGTGGCTGCAACATCTTCCAGTCGTTTTATCTCACCGAGCTACTGGCTCGATAAAACAACAGGTACCGCTTATATCGTACAGGTTCAATATCCTGAATATAAAATGAATAGCACTACCCAATTAGAAATGGTACCGGTTGCATCTTCGGGAGGATATATCCATCTGTTAAATGAAGTAGCTTCCTGGAAGCGTATGAGTATGCCAGGTGAATATGATCGATTAAATCAACAGCGCTATATTACCATTACAGCGAATGTGCAGGGCGAAGACTTAGGTAGCGCATTCAGGAAAATAAATTCAGTTATTAATAATACATCTATACCAAAAGGTTCCAAAGTTTTGTTACGCGGACAACCCGAACTTTTACAACAAACATTAACGAACCTGCAATTTGGACTGATCATTGCCATCGTGGTGATCTTTTTATTGATGACTGTTTTCTTCCAGTCCTTCAGGGTTTCGTTGATAACACTGTCAGTTGTTCCGGCAGTGGTAGCAGGATCTTTGTTGCTTTTATTTCTTTCGGGGAAGACGATGAACATCCAGTCCTATATGGGAACCATTATGGCAGTGGGTGTAAGTATAGCCAATGCGGTTCTGTTTATCACCAATGCAGAACAGTTAAGAAAGCAGGGAAATATAGCGTCGGCACATTTACTGGCAGCAGAAACAAGAATGCGCCCGATCCTGATGACAAGTCTCGCCATGATCGCTGGTATGCTCCCTATGGCGCTAGGCTTTGGAGAAAATGGAGACCAGACATCACCTCTGGGCATTGCAGTAATTGGCGGGCTTTTATTTTCAACTATCAGTGTGTTATTCTTTTTACCATTCATTTATAGATCAGGCATTGGCAAACGAAAATATTTATCCGCATCAATGGATCCGGAAGATTCCAACAGTAAAAACTTTAATGAACAATGAAACAGCAACTGTTAATTATATTGGGCAGTGTGATCCTGCTAGCCTCCTGCAAAGAAAAACCTGCCAAACAAAATGCAGCTACAAATGCGATGGATACGGTGCCTGTTTTTGTATTGCGTGATACAAGTGTAACCAAGAGTATAGAACTCCCCGCAGAATTGCTTCCCCAGAAACAATCCATTCTCTATGCGCGTGTGCAAGGGTATATAAGGGAGATCAAGGTAGATATCGGCGACCGTGTACACAAAGGTCAAACACTCGCATTAATTGAAGCACCTGAACTACAGACAAAATATGCGGAGTTCCAATCCTCTCTGCAAACGGCCCGGGCAAAATATATGAGCAGTATTGATCTGTATCAGCGTTTGTATAAAGCTTCACAGGCAAAAACAGCAGGTATTGTTGCACCGGTGGAACTGCAACGAAGCTATAACCAGATGGTAGCTGATAGTGCCTCATTGGAGGCATCAAAGAAATTGGCTCAATCTTATAAAGAAGTTGCCGGTTTATTGGTGCTGGCATCGCCTTTTGATGGAATTATCACAACACGCAGCGCGGACCGCGGCGCATTGGTAGGCAATAACCAGGTCATATTAACTGTTCAAAATAACAGGACACTACGTTTACGTGTTGCGGTGCCTGAGTTGTACAACGCGGCAGGCTCAGCAAAAAAAGAAGTCAGTTTTCGCGTAGATGCGTACCCGGAGAAATTATTTACAGCAACCCTTTCGCGAAAGAACGGAACCATTGATCCCGTCACAAGAACGGAGCAATGGGAATATAGTTTTAACAACAGCGGCAGTGAACTGAAAGCCGGTTCATTTGCATACGTTAAATTAAGCTTGCAGCGATCCGGCAATTCTTTCATAGTATCACCCGGAGCCATCGTCACCAACCAGGAAAGAAAATTTGTGATCAGGGTGAAGGAAGGGAAAGCTGAATGGGTAGATGTGCGCCAGGGAATGTCGACCGATAAAGGGATTGAAATTTTTGGAAATATCAATAACGGTGATACGCTTGTTACACGCGCCACTGATGAAAGAAAGCCGGGAACAGTCGCTTACTGGAAAACAATGAAATAGCATCCCATGATCAAACTGAGTACCTGTTTTATGATTTGGTGGCAAGCATTTTGTAACAATGCTAATCTAATCCTCAGTGTAAATGAAATATTACACAATTGAACCACCCACAGAGCTTGCCGACTACATTCAATACTTTTGGGTTTTGGAAGGTTCGGCATCAATTAATAATCCCTTTTCCCATAGGGCGCTTGCGGACTGTTGCCCGGGATATCATAAAAAAAATTGTGTTGGATATTACGTATCTTAAGGCCTCTTTATCAAAACTTTCTTATCCATGAAAAAGTTAATGGTCAGTCTTTTTGCGCTTTCTGTATTTATTGGATTTAATACTTACGCACAGATAACACCGCAGCCCAGTTCAACACAAAGTGTTGTCCAGGATTTTGGGCTCGGGAAAATCAATCTTGTTTATGCCCGCCCTGATGTGAAAGGCCGAAAAATATTTGGAGGCATGGAACCTTATGGAGTTGTTTGGCGTACCGGTGCCAATTCGGCTACCGTTATTAAATTCAGCGATGATATAACGATGGAAGGCAACAAAATACCAGCCGGTGAGTATGGATTATTCAGTATTCCCGGTGAACAGGAGTGGACAATTATCA
>JAQBNJ010000093.1 GCA_028288645.1 Sediminibacterium sp. | reverse complement strand
TTGGAACTGCCGGTCAACGCTGCACCAGCACGCGCCGGTTGATCATTCATGAAAGCGTATATGATACTTTCAAAGAAAAATTGGTAAAAGCCTATGGCCAGCTGCGTATCGGTAATCCATTGGATATTAATTTTCATGTAGGGCCATTGATCGATACAGATGCGGTAAAGATGTATCTCAGTTCCATTGAGCAATGCAAGCAGCAAGGCGGAAATTTTATTGTAGAAAGCGGTGTGGTAGAGGGAAAAGATTATGAGAGTGGTTGTTACGTTAAACCATGCATAGCCGAAGCAAAAAATGAAATGGCCATCGTGCAACACGAAACTTTCGCGCCTATTTTATATTTGATGAGATATACAACCATAGAAGAAGCCATCGCTTTGCAAAATGGTGTACCTCAGGGACTCTCCTCTTCTATTATGACGCTGAACATGCGTGAAGCTGAACAATTCCTGTCACATACCGGCAGCGACTGCGGAATAGCCAACGTAAATATCGGTACCAGCGGCGCAGAAATTGGCGGCGCCTTCGGTGGCGAAAAAGAAACCGGCGGCGGACGTGAAAGCGGCAGCGATGCGTGGAAAGCATATATGCGCAGGCAAACCAATACGATCAACTGGAGTGATAAACTGCCATTGGCGCAGGGAATCGTGTTTGACCTGTAGCAACATATAGTAATGTCTTGCAAAAGCTTTAGCCGGAAGGTTAAAGCTTTTTTTTACTTGCATAATGCAAAAAAGATATTTAGTTTTAAGTCCCCCTTTTTTTGAAAAGCAATTCCTTAAACTAATCTTCATAAAATGTTATTAGCCATACTTGTTCCTTTTCTTTCATTTTTCTTCAGGGGAAAGATCATTTCAGCTATTGTCTGTTTGATCCTGCAAATCACCTTAATTGGATGGCTCCCTGCAGCTATCTGGGCAGTGATGTCGTTAAACAATGCAAGGGAAGAAAGAAGAAATGATAAATTGATCAGGGCTATCAGGGAGAATAGAAGATAAGCGCATCATGCATACCGGCATTAGAAATGGCAACTGAACAATTCACCAGAACGACCAGCCCCCCATGAAACTATTTTTGTGTGTACTTTTTTTGATCCCACTTATTTCTAAAGCACAAACAATGAAACCAAGGATCATTGATCTTGATAAAGCTGCCTACAGGATCATACAGGCTGGTGAAAAACCTGACTTCATCGCTACATACGAGGATAAAGCATGGATCGTTGACGACCATCAAAACCGCATCATCAAAATATCTCCCGATAGCAAAACACCTTTACTGACCATCCCTGTTCCCGAGGCCTGCACGATACCGGTTGTTGGCTTTAATGCAGTTTGGGTAATGAGCTGCACTGAAAAAAAATTATACAGGATCGATCTCCTGAACGGAAACATATTAGCTAAAATAGCAACCGGTATTGGCGACACCAACGGAGAAATGAGTCTTGCGATCGGCGATGGTTCTGTATGGTTGATTGCAGATAGTTCGGGTGTTCTTCTAAGGATAGATCCTAAGACAAACTCAATACAAAAAAAGATCGCAGTTCTCTCACACTCCTATTGCCTGGCATTCGGCCACAACTCGATCTGGGTAACCAATTATCTTGCAAACAGTGTACAAAGAATAGATACAAAATCAAATGCAGTGATCGCCACCATCCCCGTAGGGAAAAAACCAAGATTTCTTGCTGCGGGTGAGCAAGGCGTGTGGACACTTAACCAGGGTGATGGAACAGTTTCTAAGATAGATCCGCTTTCAAACAAAATGGTAGCGGCCATTGCAACGCAGGTTCCGGGCGGCGGGGGTGATATTGCTGCCGGTTCAGGTAAGGTTTGGGTAGTTTCCATGAACACAGAACGTCCTGTTCAAAAGATCGATCAATCCTCCAATCAAATTGAAACCATCTTCCTTCAGAAAGCACCGGCGGGTAAACCATTCAAGGTAGATGGAGCCGTAAGATTCTCAGAGAATTATATATGGATCAGCGGCTATCATAGCAGGACCATCTGGGTTTTGAAAAGATGAACAACATCTCAAAAACCACGATAAAATTAAAAAAATGAAATCGGAATGGGAGAACACACAATATAAAGGCGATAAATGAAAAGAAAATTGAAACTGCTAATTATCCTGTCGGTATTTCTTAGTCAGCATGCTATCGCACAAAGCAAATCATCCGAGCTTCATGAGATCATGAAAACCTATCATCATTACAACATGTTTGATGGAGCAGTATTGGTAGCGGAGAATGGCAAGATCATTTATAAAAATGCATTCGGCCTTGCCAACAGGGAATGGAACATCCCCAATACAACGGATACAAAATTTATGATCGGTTCTGTATCAAAACCGCTTACGGCATTGTTGATGTTGATACAGGTTCAGAAAGGGTTGGTAGATCTTGACAAGACCATTTCAGATTATCTTCCCGAATTCTCAAAAAAGAACGGCAGCAGGATCACGGTAAGGCAATTACTTAGCCATACTTCAGGCATTCCTAATTACGATATCATCAAAGATTTTTTCCCACGCATCAGCCGGCAGAACTTCACAAGGGAAGACTATATAAAGGTATATATGGATTCAGCTCTGGCTTTTGAGCCGGGTAAAAGTTTTTATTATAGCAGTTGGGGCTATTTTACACTTGGTTACATCATGGAAAAAGTTACCGGGAAATCTTATTCACAATTAATGAAAGAAGATATTTTCGATAAGACAGGAATGAAAAATTCCGGTTCTTATTTTCACACACAGGTCATTCCCAAAAGGGCAACCGGTTATGATTATGTATTGGGCGGTTATGCAAGTTCCGATTTCCGCGACCAATCCAATACCATGGGCACCGGCGACCTGTATTCAACAGTGGAAGACCTTTTTAAACTGCACATGGCTTTGAGTAATCATACCTTATTGAACAAAAAACTAAGCGAAGAGATGTTCACCCCGGGAATACTGCCCGCGCAATATGGCTACGGATGGTTCAACAAACAATTCAAATACACCGAAACGGATAGCGTTGCTTCTAATTTTCATTTGGGAATGACAGATGGATTTATTTCTTTTATGGTAAGGATCCCTGCCACGAACAGTATGGCGGTGATACTGTGCAACAGCTCTCCCACCGATTTTTTCGGTATCACCGGCGATCTCGTAAAAGTGTTGTACAGTAAACAGGTTAGAATAAAGCAACCGGTGCACAAGGCAATGGAAAACATCATCGCAAAAGAAGGTGCAGCCAAAGCAGTAGAAGCCTATCAACGAATGAAAAAAGATTCAGCACGTTTTTATATTGATTGGATCTCGATGGATTTTCTCGGCAACCAGCTATTTACATTAAAAAAATACGAAGAAGCAAGGATTATTTTCGAGAACAATGCAAACGAGTTTCCTATGCGCGACCTGGCACTATGCAGTCTCGCAAAAACATACGAAGAATTAGGAAGGAAACAGGACGCAATCATTTGGTATAAAAAAACGCTAACGCTAAACCCGGGTTATGAAGAAGCAAAGAACAGGTTGAAAGCATTGGAGAATGGCAAATGATCAACCATATGCATTCAATTTCGACTCTATTATGGGCTGGTTTAATCTACATGATGCGTCTTCAGGCCAATGTTCTGGAAAAAGGATACACGTAATACATTGTTATCCTTGAACTGTGTACCGGCCACATCTTCCTGGAACATATTCATGACACCAAATACAAGGTTGTCATGCGAATTGACGGCATAGCTGAATCCGAGAAAAACACGATCCTGGTCAAACACATGATTGGGCAGATGCGGTGCATAATAAAGATAGAGCTCATTGCCGATGGCCGCCGCCAATGTATTTGCCTTCAGCCCTCTTTTACTTAATGGTATCGCCCAATAGAAATTGTAACGTGCTTTATAGGTCAATGTATAAGTACCCGCCAATGTATAATTATCGATCACATCCTCTCTGAATTTTTGTTCAAGCCTCACCCATTGCATGATCTTGGTTTTCCCGGGGTATTGATACCACTGGTATTGCTGCCAGGTAAAATGTTCGGGCTGCGAAATATACTTATGATTATCTCCCGGGAAATAATCTGAAAACCCGTACCCCGCTGTGAACTTATTTTGTTTTTTATTATAGTAAGTGCCGGCCAGCCTGAAAACCATTTGAGAATAGCCATTGAAATAATGATCGTTGGTATGAACCTCAGAATCAAACCACAATCCCCAATGCTTTG
>JAQBNJ010000085.1 GCA_028288645.1 Sediminibacterium sp. | reverse complement strand
AGTAAATCATCTCGTGAGTAAAAATGTTTCTGTGTATTCCAATTACAGCATGGGGTATGCACAGCCGGGAACGGGACAATTCATTATCGGTCAAACTGGAAAAGTAAATGAAGACATCAAACCGGAGATCAGCAATACATTTGAAGTAGGTACCAAAGCCAGTTTATTGAACGATGCGATGTATCTCAACTTCGCATTCTTTAATATGGATGTAACGGATAAGATCGTTACCCAGAACTTCGGCGGAACGGGTGGGCAGCCCGGCTACACTGCATTTGTAAATGCAGGCGCGGTAAATTTCACCGGCGCTGAACTGACCATGAATTATGCATTCATACCTCAACAAAAAACCTTCCTGCAGTTGATCAGGCCTTTTATTTCTTATACATACAATGGAAGCCGCAACTCGGACCTTAAAAGTGATAACAACAACAATAGTTTTACGAAGAATTATTCAAACCTGCGTGTGAGCGGCCTTGCGAGAAATATATTAAACACGGGGCTTGATATAGAAGCAGGCGATGGATTTTACGTGAATCTTACGGACCTGTTCACAGATAAAATGCCCATCACATTAGACAATACTGTTTTCGCGGATTCATATAATCTTGTGAATGTAAAAGCCGGTTACCGTAAAGAATTCGGAAAGCAGGGAAACTCTCATTTCAGTTTTGATGTATTCGCCGGCAATAACAATATCTTCAATGCACGCTATGCGCAGTTTGTGGTGATCAACCTGGTTGCTTTTGGTGGTGTTGCGCCGCGGTATTTTACACCAGGGCCGATGTCAACATTGTACGGAGGAATTAATTTGAGGTATACTTTTAAATAGAAGAAGGTTTCACGCAAAGGCGCCAAGGGGCAAAGGCGCAAAGAATATGATATCTTTCATTCACCCGAAAGTCTAAACGGGTAAACACAATTTCATCCCGCAAATGCGGGACCCAATTTCAAAATTTCAAAATCAATCAACCGCTTTCAATCTTACTAAAGCTTTGTTCACTTTTTCTTCGATCACTTTGTCCTCAAGAACTTCCGGCACAAATGAACGTCCAGTTACTTTTTCAAACAGCTCAATATATCTTTTGCTAATCGTATCGATCCATTCGTCACTCATTTCGGGAACGGTCTGTCCTTCTTTGCCCATGAAATTATTTGCGATGAGCCATTCGCGTACAAATTCTTTGCTTAACTGTTTTTGTTTTTCGCCCGATGCCTGTCTTTCTTCAAAACCATCCGCATAAAAATAGCGGGATGAATCGGGGGTATGCACTTCATCCATCAAATAGATCGTATCGCCTATTTTTCCAAACTCATATTTGGTATCGGCTAAGATCAATCCCTGTTTGGCAGCGATCTCATTGCCGCGGGCAAATAATCTCAGCGTATAATCTTCCAGTATTTTCCAGTCGGCCTCTGTTGCCAGTCCGTTTGCAATGATTTCTTCTTTCGAAATATCTTCATCATGCCCTTCATCCGCTTTGGTTGATGGTGTAATGATCGGTGAAGGAAAAAAATCGTTCTCTTTCAATCCTTCTGCCAATGTTACGCCGCAGAGTTCCCTTTTCCCGCTGCTATAGGTTCTCCAGGCATGCCCTACTACATTTCCCCGAACAACCATTTCTATTTTAAACGGAACACAACGTTTGCCGATGGATACGTTGGGCGCCGGAACGTCTACCAGCCAGTTGGGACAGATATCGCGGGTTGCTTCGAGCATGTATGCGGCAATCTGGTTCAATACCTGTCCTTTAAAAGGAATGGCGCGGGGGAGGATCACGTCAAATGCAGAGATCCTGTCGCTGGCGATCATTACCAGCCAGTCGCTTTTAATGCTGTAAACATCTCTTACTTTACCGTGGTATAAATTGGTCTGGGAAGGAAATTGAAAGAATGGCATGCCCAAAAATAGCTATGACATTGATAAATAAGGCTTAGTGAACATAATTTTTCTCAACAGATAGACGTTATTTGTGAACAAATTAAATTTTAATACCAAACCAACAAATGCTATTTTTAATTACCATTCATTAAAACTTGCTTATATGAGAATACTCTCGCGTTATGGGTTACTGGCGATTAGCGCAGCAATATGTGTTACCGCAACCGCCCAGCAATCAACTACTGTCTCCGGTAGCGTTAAGAACAGTAAATCCAAAGAAGCTATTTCAGCCGTTTCTGTTACTATCAAAGGTAGTTCAACAGGTACGTTTACCGATGACAAGGGGAATTTCAGACTTTCTACAGTACAGAAAACACCTTTCACTCTTGTAATTTCTTCTGTGGGTTATGCCAATAAAGAAGTTACCGTAACAGGTAGCCAGGTTGTGAATGTAGAAATTGAACCATCTTTTATTTTAGGTGATGAAGTGGTTGTTGCTGCTTCAAGGGTTCCTGAAAGAATACTGGAGTCGCCGGTATCTATTGAAAGGATCGGTGCTGCCGCTATCCGCAATACGCCGGCTACCAACTATTATGATATGATCACCAACCTGAAAGGGGTGGATGCCGTATCAGCCAGCTTAACTTTCCGCAGTGTAGGTACACGTGGATTTAATGTGAGCGGTAACAACCGTTTGAACCAACTGGTTGATGGAATGGATAACCAGGCACCGGGCCTCAATTTCTCTGTGGGTAGTGTGATCGGCTTAACTGAGCTGGATGTTGATAATATTGAACTTCTGCCGGGCGCTTCATCTGCCTTATATGGTTCCGGTGGTATGAATGGTACTGTGCTCATCAACAGCAAAAGCCCTTTCAAATACCAGGGTCTGAGTTTCCAGATCAAACAGGGTGTAAAAGACGTTGACAATGCTCAACGTGCAAGATCTCCCTATTTCGACTGGAGTGTTCGCTGGGCACAGAAAGTTTCGGATAAGTTTGCTTTCAAGATCGGTGCACAGTTTGTGCAGGCGAATGATTGGCTGGCTAACCAAACAGACGACTATGCACGTGGTGTAGGCCCGGGCGGAAATGGTTTCGTCATTCCTGGAAACAGGCAATCTGATCCGAATTATGACGGAGTAAATGTATATGGTGATGAAACAACGCAAAATCTCAGCACGATCGCTACAAGCGTATTTGCTGCGGCAGGTGTTTCAGCTTTTTTACCTACTTCCAATGGATATTTAGCTGCTAACCCAGGCATTAATCTGGCTGCGTATAATGGTTTTCTTTCCGCTGCATTAGGCTCAGCAACTGCCAACGCATTGATCGGTGCAGGTGTTAACAGCATACTCTTCGGTGTGGGACGTAATTATTATAATAACCAGTCTGTGAGCCGTACCGGGTACAGCGAAAAAGATGTAGTTGACCCGCTTACTGTGAATGTAAAATTAACAGGTGGCCTGTATTATAAATTATCCGACAAAACAGAAGCTTCTTTCACCGCCAACTGGGGCACAGGTAACAGTGTGTACACAGGTAGTGACCGCTATTCGTTGAATGAACTTAAAATGGGTCAATACAAACTGGAAGTAAAAAGCAAGAACTGGTTTGTAAGAGCATATACCACGCATGAAAATTCGGGCAACACATTTAACGCAACTATCACTACGCGTTTGTTCAACGAAGCGGTAAAGGCGAGCACATCGTGGTACCCGCAATACCTGGGTGCTTATGCTACTTACCGCGATGCAGGGTTGGGCGACAATGCGGCACATAACGCTGCAAGAGCACTTGTTGACGCAGGCAGGCCAACCGGTTTCGTAGGTAATAGCGACCTGTTCAAGAAAGTAGCCACAACCCCTATTTCAAAAGGTGGTGGTTTGTTCCTCGACAGGTCAAGGTTGAACGTATTTGAAGGGCAATACAATCTTTCAGATGATCTGAATCTTGCGCAGAACGGGACCGACCTGTTGATCGGTGCCAGTTCAAGACAATATGTACTGAACTCACAGGGTACCCTGTTCGCAGATACTGCGGCTCCAATCAAAATAAATGAGTTTGGTTCTTATATCCAGTTATCACAAAAATTACTGAATGATGTATTGAAACTGACCGTTTCAGGACGTTATGACAAGAACACCAATTTCAAGGGCCGTTTTACACCAAGGGCCTCTGCAGTGGTAAAACTGGCAAAAGATCATAACCTGCGTTTTTCCTACCAGGAGGCGTATCGTTTCCCGACTACCCAAAATCAGTGGATCAACCTGACCATCGGTGGTGGTACACGTTTGATGGGTGGATTGCCACAATTGAGGAGTTACTACAATTTCACCGGCAACCCCGTTTATACCGTACCAAGTGTTACAGCATTTGGAGGAAGTGCATTGGCAGGAGCGCCTAATGCTTCTTTGCTTCAGCAGCAGACGTTTGGTGATTTCAAAGCCGAATCAAGCAGTTCATTTGAAGTAGGATATAAAGGTTTGATCGCTCAAAAATTGTTGATCGATGTGTATGCGTATTGGGCAACTTACCACGATTTCATTGGTAGTGTGCAGGTGATCCAGGCAAGGGTTCCCGGCAATCCATTCGATTTATTAGACGCGAACAAAAGGATCGGTTACAGCATTGCGGTAAATACACCTGGTGATGTAAAGACCAGCGGATGGGGTGCATCGGCAGAATACCTGCTTCCGAGGAATTTCTCAGTAAGCGGTAATCTTTACCATGATGAGATCGGCGCATTACCTACCGGTTTTGTTTCTTATTTCAATACGCCAACTTACCGTGTGAACATGGCGCTTAATAACAGCGGTTTTGGAAAGGATAACCGTTTTGGTTTCAGCGTGGTGTACAGGTGGACCAATGCCTTCAACTACGAAGGAACTTTTGCGGTGGGTCACTTACCGTTTACAAGAACAGTGGATGCGATGGTGAGCTACAAGTTCCCATCAAGCAAATCGCTGCTCAAAGTGGGCGCTACCAACCTGTTCAACAAATACTATCGTTCAGCCTTCGGCAGCCCTCAGATCGGCGGTTTGTATTATGTTAGTTTTGGATGGAATGTATTCTAGGAGCTGTGAGCTTTGAGCCGTGAGCTGTGAGCAAAGGCGGTTCGAGCTTACTACCTAAATCTAAATAGTTAAGAATCCCTGCCGGAAAAGGCGGGGATTTTTAATTACACATTGTGAGCAGAAAACTTAAAGGTTAGCAGTGCCTGGCTCACAGCTCGAAGCTCAAGGCTCATAGCTGTCGTCAAATTTTTAGTTTCGTACCCCATAATCTTATATTTTTGCTCCTCATTTAATAAACCGATACTATGCGTTCTATTGCTTTCAGAGAGGCCATCCGTGAGGCCATGAATGAAGAGATGAGAAGGGATGAAAAAGTGTTCTTAATGGGTGAAGAAGTGGCCGAATACAACGGCGCCTATAAAGTAAGCCAGGGAATGCTGGCCGAATTCGGAGAAAAAAGGGTGATCGACACACCGATCTCTGAGCTGGGTTTTACAGCTGTAGCAGTTGGCGCGGCCCAGAGCGGCCTCCGCCCGATCGTTGAATATATGACATGGAACTTTGCAGTATTGGCTTTGGACCAGATCCTCAACACCGCTTCAAAAATGCTGGCCATGAGTGGCGGGCAGATCAATTGCCCGATCGTGTTTCGCGGGGGTAATGGCAGTGCGGGACAATTGGGTGCGCAACACTCAACCGCTTTCGAAAGTTATTATGCCAATATCCCGGGTATCAAAGTGGTATCACCTTCTACACCTTACGATGCAAAAGGTTTATTGAAACAGGCCATCCGTTACGAACAGGATCCGGTGATCTTTATGGAAAGTGAAGTGATGTATGGAGATAAAGGTGAGGTGCCTGAGGAAGAATATTATATCCCGATAGGAAAAGCCGATATCAAAAAACAGGGCCGCGATGTAACGATCGTGTCTTATAATAAAATGATGAAAGTAGCGCTTGGCGCCGCGACAGAACTCGAGAAAGAAGGCATCAGCGCCGAAGTGATCGACCTGCGTTCTATCCGCCCGCTCGACTGGCAGACCATCATGGAAAGCGTTAAGAAAACAAACCGTTTGGTGATCGTTGAAGAGCAGTGGCCATTCGCCTCCGTATCATCCGAGATCAGCTACCGCATACAGAAAGAAGCGTTTGATTACCTCGATGCACCGATCCGCCGTATTACCAGCGCTGATGCACCAATGCACTATGCACCGAACCTCGCCGCGCTTGCCATACCCGATGTTGCTCGTACGGTGAAACTGGTGAAGGAAGTGATGTACCAGAAAAAATAATTTAGGAATCAATTTTTATAAGCCCGGAACATGACGTTCCGGGTTTTTGTTTTGTGTAACTTGAAGTGCCGTAGTAAATAATTACACCTATAATTTATGAAGCAATTATTATTTGTCTTATTTGGATTCATCTTCCCTGCCCTGCTTTTCTCGCAAAAAAAAGATACGATATTGAACTCAGGTGTGTGGCAAAGCATGGTCCAAAGGGCAGATAGTATGATTGATCGTGTGGGTGGGATAGTTGTTGTTGACACATTACAAGAAGTAATAGTTGAAGCCTTTCATTCCCGTCAACAGTGGAAAGCAGTACCTGCCGCTGTTGCCATTATTGGATCAAAAGAAATAAACCGGTATGCCAACACTTCTTTCGTTCCGGTATTTAATACGGTACCCGGTGTTCGTGTTGAAGAAAGATCTCCTGCGAGTTACCGTTTGTCTATCCGCGGAAGTTTATTACGTTCACCTTTCGGAGTACGGAATGTAAAAGTGTACTGGAATGAAATTCCTTTGTCTGATGCAGGTGGTAATACTTATTTAAATCTCGTTGACCTGAATACATTAAGAAGTGCAGAAGTGATCAAAGGCCCTGCCGCCAGTGTGTATGGTGCAGGAACAGGCGGCGCGGTTTTATTAAGATCGGATCTTAATTCTCCAGTCACTCCTGAAAATCATTTTACAGCAGGTGTTACCGGTGGCTCTTATGGTTTATTCAGCGAACAACTTGGATGGCAATATCAATCAAAGAATTTTTCATCCTCACTGCAACAGGTGCACCAGCAATCAGACGGCTACCGCGAACAATCTGCCACAAGAAAAGATGTAGTGAAATGGCAAGGTAAATGGCAATTGAAAAAACAGCAATTCAACTTTCTTATTTTTTATACTGATCTATACTATCAAACACCAGGTGGTATTACATTGGCGCAGTTTCAATCAGACCCGAAATTATCGAGACAAGCTGCGGGTGCAATTCCCGGCGCGATACAACAACATGCATCCATCTATAATAAAACCATTTTTGGCGGCGTACATCATACACTTGATTTGAGCGATCATTTTGTTTTGAAAAGTTTTCTTACGGGCAATCATACTTCGTTTACTAATCCTTTCATTACAAACTATGAAAAAAGGGGAGAAGCCAATTATGGTGCAGGTACAAGCCTTATTTATAAAAACAAAGACTTTCAGTGGGTGAATGGAGCAGAATGGTTGTATAATCATTCACTCATCAGCGATTTTGGTAACAGGAATGGTGTGGCAGACACGGTACAATTTAAGGATGATATTTATGCAACCCAGTGGTTTGCCTTCTCGCAGGCACAGCTCTCTTTTGATAAGAACTGGGTGCTCACTGTAGGGTTGAGCCTGAACAATCAATCCTTCCGGTACAAACGTTTAACAGCAATCAATCCATCTTTTGTAAATAAAAGTATCAGCCTGGTGCTTACACCAAGGATGGCGCTTTTATATAAACTAACAAAAGATGTTTCGATATATACGCTTGCTGCCAAAGGTTTCTCGCCTCCCGCTGTTGCAGAAGTAAGGCCATCGGAGGGAAATTACTACGGCGACCTTGATGCAGAATATGGCTGGAACTTTGAAGCGGGCATTAAAGGAGAATTGTTTGATGACAGATTACAGTTTGATGTGGCCGCGTATTTTTTCAGTTTACAAAATGCTATCGTAAGAAGAACCAATACAAGCGGCGCAGAATATTTTGTAAATGCCGGCGGAACAAAACAAAACGGGATAGAGGCATTGGTAAAATACCAACTGATCAAAGGAAAATCGTTTGGTTTGAATGTATGGAGCAGCTACAGTTACCAGCCATATAAATTTGAAAATTACCAGCAGGCAGGTATCAATTATGTCGGAAACGCAATAACCGGTGTGCCGCGCAATATTTGGGTGAGCGGGATTGATATGGATTATAAAGGAATGTACCTGAATGCATCCATCAATTGCACATCCTCGTTGCCATTAACTGATGCCAATGATGTGTTTGCGGATGCATATCAATTAGTGCAGATAAAATCAGGTTGGCGCGGTTATTTTAAAAACGATAAAATGCTGGATGTGTTTGCGGGAGTTGATAATGCGTTGAACCAGCATTATAGTTTAGGCAATGATATTAACGCAGTTGGCAAACGGTATTATAATGCGGCT
>JAQBNJ010000078.1 GCA_028288645.1 Sediminibacterium sp. | reverse complement strand
TTTCTTCGTTTTTCTTCTATTGAAATGCTATGCTTTCTCAGCAGGCTTCGAAATAATCCACAACCCAACAAACGTGATCAACCCATTAATGATTAATAACTCCAATCCCAACTCAAACGATCCAAATATCTGTTTCTGAAAACGGTCAAGAAAAAAACAGATGATAGGCGATGCGATGCAGATGATCGGGACCAATTTATCTTTCACGTTCCGCTTCATCAAAATTCCGAAGGTGAATAGACCAAGTAATGGCCCATAGGTAAACGTGGCCACTTTTAAGATCACACCGATCATACTCGAACTGTCTATCCATTTAAATACCATCACAAATAACAGGAAGATCAACGCGAAAACAAGGTGAACACGCTGCCTCATTTTTTTCTTCTGCGCATCTGCGAGGTCGGGCCTGCGTTGCATGCCGATGATATCTATGCAGAAAGAAGATGTTAACGCAGTGATGGCGCCATCCGCGCTGGGGAATAATGCAGAGATCAATGCAATGATAAAGATCACCGAAACAAAAGGCGGCATATGTTGCAGTGCGATGGTCGGAAATAATTTATCGCCCGTTACACCAAGATTTAATTGTGTTGCATAGAGATATAATAAACCTCCGAGGAAAAGGAACAATAATATTACCACGAGTAAAATAACCGACATGGAGATCACATTCTTCTGCGAATCTTTCAGTGTTTTTACGGAGATGTTTTTCTGCATCATCTCCTGGTCCATACCCGTCATGGTGATGGTGATGAATGCGCCTGCTAATATTTGTTTGAGAAAGAACATTTTGCTGTTCGGATCGGTGAAGAATATTTTTGAATAGCCTTTTTCTCCCATCTGCTGTAAGCTTTCGCTGAAGCCAAGATGAAGATTGCTCAGGATGTATACAACGCAGATGATCAATCCAAGTAACATACAGGTAGTTTGCAAAGTATCCGTCCACACGATAGTTTTTACGCCGCCTTCATAGGTGTACAAAAGTATCATCACCAAAATGATCAGCGTGGTTGCCCAGAAGGGAATATGAAAACTGTTGAGTATCGCTTCCTGCAAAATATTTACCACGAGGTATAATCTTGCAGTGGCTCCCAATATCCTTGATAAAATAAAAAAGGATGCACCTGTTTTATAAGAGGTAAATCCTAAACGGTTGTGCAGGTAATTATAAATAGAAGTGAGGTTGAGCCGGTAATACAAAGGAAGCAATACGAATGCGATCACTAAATACCCGATCAGGTATCCTAACGTGATCTGGAAATAGGCGAAGGATTCTCTTGCCACAGCGCCGGGTACACTCACAAACGTAACGCCGCTTAAAGAAGTGCCGATCATCCCAAATGCAACCAGCATCCAGTTACTGCTTTTGTTCCCGATAAAAAAAGATTCATTGGTACTGTTGCGGCCGGTGTACCAGGCCACGGTAAGCAATACCAGGAAATAAGCGATCACAAAGGAAAAGAGCACGTATGGCGACATGAGGGAATGATTTAATCGTTAACTAAACGAATTGGAAAAGTAGTAAAAATATTTAACCTATTTTGCCAACTGTAAACATCGGTTAATTAATATTTGGGGTGCTTACGCAAGATTTGCGTGCGTAATATAGATCGTGAGATAATATTGAACCACATAGACACACGGTCACATAGATTTTAACACATAGATAAATGGGAAAAACTAAAAAGTATTTAAATGAGCTTATATCAGTTTATTACTGAAGAAAAACTATGTGATATCCTATGTACCTATGTATCTATGTGGCTATGTGGTTCAATTATTCTTTCTTTTTTTGCAGCAACTAAAAACATTAATTAACCAAAACATCCATATGCCGGTAAACAGTATTGCCGTTTTTTGCGGATCAAAAGCTGGAGTTGATCCATTGTATGAGCAACATGCCATTGCATTGGGTAGACTGATGGTTCAGCATAATATTGTGTTAATCTATGGCGGTGGCAACAAGGGGCTGATGGGCGCCGTGGCTAATTCGGTAATGGACAATGGCGGTAAAGTGGTAGGTGTAATACCCAAGGTGTTGGTTGAATGGGAAGCGCAGCACGAAGGCATTACCGAACTGCGCGTAGTGGAAGATATGCATACCCGCAAAAAAATGATCTATGAATTATGCGATGTTGCCGTGATCTTAGCCGGTGGCAACGGAACATTGGATGAATTGTTTGAAATGCTTACCTGGAACAACCTGAACATTCACAATAAAAAGATCATCCTCTTAAATTCTGCAGGCTTCTACGATCATTTGATCGCTCATATCGATACCATGGCCACACAAGGATTTTTATACGGTGATTGGCGCGAAAGATTGATCGTGTGCAATGACCCCGATGCGGCTATCGCTGTTTTCCTTTAAGATAGAAACCGAAGCCTGCCCTGACAATCGGAACAGGATCATTGTACTGGTCGCGGTACGGCGAATTGATGTTCTGCAATACATCGATCATCAAAGTAAAGTAGGAATAATGCGAACCGATCATATGCGTTCCATAACCTACGCCCACCAACAGGCTCCCGGTCTGGTATTTATAGGTACCGCTTTGTCCATTCTGCACATTTTTCTGGTTGGAACTGATCCAGTTATATTCGGGTTGTACCTGGAAATGTAAAAAGTTCAGGGGCCATACGCGCAGGAACGGCCCGCCGCCAAAATTGAAATTCCTGAAACGGATATTGCTGTATTCGGAAGCGTTTTGCGAAAAATAATTGATGTTGAACGACATCCCGCCATCGAGCCATTTGGTAATGCTGTAACCTATTTCGGGGTTGAGGCCTACATTGAACGAATGATTTGCCAATCCCAGGTTCAAACTTGTTCCCATGAAAATATTTTCCTTTTTGAATCTCCCTTTTTCCTCGTCACCGTCATTCTGTTGGGCATATGTGTTAGCTGCTACAGATAATAAAACAAAACAAAAAAGGGTTCTGAGGTTTTTCATGATACAAACGTATGGATTTAAGCAGGGATACTGTTGGTCTTATGTTTAAAATATTGTTAGGATCAACTATGGACTATGAGCCAATAGACCATGGTCCATAGCCAAACTTTCTTTTTTTATAAATCATTCAAAATATGCAAGTTATCATCCATTCCTGTCTGATGGGACCTACCGATCTTTTGATATTATGCAAAAATAAGCGGTATATATTAATAAACTCTAAAGTGTAGCGGATACACAAAAAAATAGATGAAAGCAGGAAACATTTACTTTTGTTCTACTAACTAACGATTGTTCGTTTATGATTGCTCCAACCATTATGATACCAGCAAAGAAATTACAAGCGCTCGGCTTTTCTGCAAGCACCGGTCTTCATTACCAGCTACCTCCTTCAGAACTTGTTGAACAAACGATTCTGCGCGGGCAGGGAATATTGAATGATACGGGCGCTTTATGTATACAAACAGGCGAGTTTACGGGCCGGAGCCCCAAAGACAAATTCATTGTGAAGGATGCCATCACCGAAAATTCGGTGGACTGGAACAACTTTAATATCCCCATCGATGAAAAATATTTTTTCCAGTTAAAAAAGAAACTGCTCGATTACCTCGGTGCAAAAGAGGAGGTGTGGATACGTGATGCTTATGCATGTGCCGATCCCGCGCACCGTTTGAATATCCGCGTGATCAATGAAAACCCGTGGAGCAATCTGTTTGCACACAACATGTTCCTTCGCCCTGAAGAAAATGAACTGGAGAATTTTGAACCGGACTGGCATAT
>JAQBNJ010000046.1 GCA_028288645.1 Sediminibacterium sp. | reverse complement strand
TTTCTTGATATCTTCAAATTTCATCGTTTTCATCTGCTCATAAATATCTTTCCTCAGATCATGATCGATGCCTTTTTTCTGAAGCGACAGGTAGGTGAATACAATATTCTCCTTAGTGATCCTGTCTGTTTCATAATCTTTCAAAGTTCCTTTACGGCTGTCTTCAAAAGTCTGTTTGGTTTCCGGCATGTCGTTCAGCAATTCATTCATTCCGGTAATTGCATCATTCAGTTTATCTGCCTGGCTGCCTACATAAGCGATGAAAGAAAAATTATCTTCTTTCTTTGTCGGCTTCAGCAAAGATGCCTGCGTTGAATAGGCCAATGCTTTCGATTCACGTATCACCTGGAATACAATAGACCCGATACCGCTTCCAAAATAACCATTGAAGAGATCAATCTGTGCTTCTTTCCTTGCATCATAGGCCTCCAGGTTCCTGATCCAATAGATTTCTGCCTGTACCATATCATAATCAGCAAACAATACCTGGTTAGAAGTCTGCGCCGTTCTTGGAAATTTCAAGGCAGGAGGCGCCGCTGTCCACGCTGCAGGCATGCTGTGCCATTTTTTTAATCCCGCAGTAAGATCGGCCAACGGCATAGGGCCGTAATAAATGATCTTGTGCTGGTAGTTTAACAGTGAATGAAGGATATCTACCAGGTCGCTGGCTTTCAGGTTTTTGATCTCATCATTGCTCAGGGTATAGTTGCTAGGATTATTGGAACCATAAGTACCATAACTTCTCAATGCAGCCATGATCGCATTCTTGTTGAGTTTGGTGTTGGCGCGTGTTCTTAATAAACGGTTCTTTAATCCTTCCAGCGCCACATCATCCGGTTTGCAGTTGCGGACAAGGTGTTCAAACAGTTCCACTGCTTTTCCGAAATTATCCTGCAATCCGCTGATGCTTACAGTAGATTCTTCAGTTGCGGCGGTTGCATTAAAATTACAGGCAAGATTGTAGAATTCTTTACTAATCTGTTCTGCAGTGTATTTATCTGTACCAAGGAATTGCAGGTACTGCAATGCCAGCGGCAATACTTTATTGTTCCAGCTACCCATGCTAAAACGATAGTACATGCGCGTGAGGCTGTTGTCTTTGTTCAACACATGAAACACTTCTGCATTACCTACTTTGGCTTTTTGAAAATCTTTGGTGAAGTCAAGCCATAAAGGCTGACTTGGCAACAAAGGTTTTTCATTGATCATTTTTACAAAAGGCGATTGTTTGGTAGGATTGGTCTCTACCGGTGTGATAGCAGGTTTTTCAACTTTTACTATACTCTTGTCTTCACCTTTTCTTTTGTATAATAACACATAGTTCTTATCGCTAAGGAAGCTGTTTGTAAAATCAACCAGTTCTTTTTTGGTGATCTTTGCCATCTCGTCCAGTTCCGCCACACTTTTATCCCAACCATTTCCTTTGTTCTTGATGAATTGATCGGTAAGTGTAGAAGCGCGGTTATTATTGCTTTCAAGCCCCTGCAATTGCGAAAGTTTTGAATTGGCTACGATCGCTTTCAGCAACGACTCATCAAAATCACCTTTCTTAACGATCGCTAACTGGGCCATCAACAGATCTTTCACTTCTTCAAGTGTTTGCCCCTGTTTAGGAGAAGCCGCTACAATAAACACACCATAATCTTTAAAAGCAATGGTACCGGCACTCGCACTCAACACTTTTTGTTGTTTATTAAGATTCAGATCAAGCAGCCCGGCCTTCCCATTTGATAAAACAGAAGATAATAGATCGGCAAGCATTGCTTCATGCGTACCGGCCGCGGCTGTTCTGTACAGGATTCGCATGTTCTCTGCGCTTGGTCCATATATATCTTTTACGATCGGGCCAACAAGTGGTTTTTCAGGAGCCGGTTTGTATTCTTCAACCGGCTTGGGTTTCATGTAAGCAAATTTCTCGTCGATCATTTTGATCAGCTTATCCGGATCCATATCGCCCGATATCACGATCGCCATATTATTTGGCACATAATATTTATAGTAGTAATCGCGGATAGCAGTGAGTGATGGATTTTTCAGGTGTTCAATCGTACCGATGGTTGTTTGCTGTCCATAGTTATGTGTTGGAAAAAGATTGTAGAACATCGCTTCCTGCATTTTATTGGCATCATTATCGAGGCCGCGGTTCTTTTCTTCATACACCGCTTCGAGTTCTGTGTGGAATATCCGCAGAATAGGATTGCGGAAACGTTCACTTTGTACATCAAGGAATTTTTCAACGGCATTGGAAGGAATATCTTCTTCGTAAACGGTTTCTTCAACGAAGGTGTGTGCATTACTTCCCTGTCCGCCCATCGCTTTCATCATCTTATCGTATTCATTCGCGATAGAGTATTTAGCGGCTTCGCCGGATGTTTTATCTATCTCTGCATAGATCTCTTTACGTTTTGCGGGATCGGTGGTTTTATTGTATTGCTCATACAATCCGTCGATCTTATCAAGCAACGGTTTTTCTTTGGCCCAATCAAGGCTTCCGAATTTATCAGTGCCCTTGAATACCATGTGTTCCAGGTAATGCGCCAACCCAGTGTGATCTCTCGGATCGGTATTACTTCCCGCTCTGACCGGTATCTTAACGGTTAGCCTCGGCTCCGTTTTATTGGGAGAGAGAACAACGGTTAACCCGTTCTTCAAGGTATAGAACCGGGCATGAATAGGATCATTGGTTACATATTTATATGTATACCCGGCAGCAGTTGCCTGCTTCCACTCATATTTTTTCTGCGCAGATACGCATTGGACACCTGTAGCCAGCAGGACCACAAACAAAAATCTCATCAGTTTCATAAAGCAGTTTTTTTATAGCGGGTAAGATAAAAAAATATATGATATGGACATTTGGATACTTTACTAAAGCTGGCGCTTTTATTATAGAACCGCCCATAAACTGTACAAACGGCTGTTCCCGACCCCGAAAACGATGACCGGGGGCAAAAAAACATCCGCCATTCAGCCCTCACGATTCGCCCATGGCTTACCTTTGCGGGCTATAAACCAAAATAATGGAATACCGTATAGAAAAAGACACCATGGGCGAAGTGCATGTACCTGCAGATGTTTACTGGGGGGCGCAGACACAACGAAGTATTGAGAATTTCAAGATCGCGCAGGATATCAATAAAATGCCGAAAGAGATCATTAAAGCGTTTGCTTACCTGAAAAAAGCGGCCGCTTTAACCAACCGGGATGCCGGTGTATTACCTGAAGAAAAATCAGCTTTGATCGGACAGGTATGTGATGAGATACTGGAAGGAACATTAGATACCCAGTTCCCACTCGTTGTATGGCAAACCGGGAGCGGTACACAAAGCAATATGAATGTGAATGAAGTGGTGGCTTACCGCGGACATGTGATCAAAGGCGGGGCACTGGCTGATAAGGATAAATTTCTGCATCCGAACGATGATGTGAACAAATCACAATCATCCAATGATACTTTTCCAACTGCGATGCATATCGCTGCCTATAAAATATTGATTGAAACAACTATCCCTGGAATAAAAAAATTGAGAGATACACTCGCGCAGAAAAGTAAAGACTTTATGCACGTGGTGAAGATCGGCCGCACGCATTTTATGGATGCCACGCCGTTAACCCTGGGACAGGAGATCAGTGGCTATGTATCCCAATTAGATCATGGATTAAAAGCGATAAACAATACCCTAGCGCACTTAAGTGAACTTGCTTTGGGTGGAACTGCAGTAGGTACAGGAATCAATACGCCAAAAGGGTATGATGTAAATGTTGCCAAACATATTGCTGACCTCACAGGTTTACCATTTGTAACCGCTGAAAATAAATTTGAAGCATTAGCTGCACATGATGCGATCGTTGAAGCGCATGGTGCTTTGAAAACAGTTGCTGTGAGTTTGATGAAGATCGCGAATGATGTACGGATGTTATCGTCCGGCCCAAGAAGCGGTATTGGGGAATTATTTATTCCTGATAATGAGCCTGGATCTTCCATCATGCCGGGAAAAGTAAACCCAACCCAATGTGAAGCATTGACTATGATCGCTGCACAGGTAATGGGTAATGATGTGGCCATCAATATCGGTGGAGCAACGGGCCATTTTGAACTGAACGTTTTTAAACCGGTGATGATCTTTAATTTCTTACACAGTGCAAGATTGATCGGTGATGGTTGTGTAAGTTTCAACGATAAATGTGTAATTGGTTTGGCTCCGATAGAAGCAAATATTAAAAAGCATGTTGATAATAGTTTGATGCTGGTAACTGCCTTGAACATTAAGATCGGTTACTACAAAGCCGCTGAGATAGCGCAGACTGCGCATAAGGAAGGAACTACTTTGAAGGAGATGGCGGTGAAACTCGGATATCTAACTGCTGAGGAATTTGATCAGTGGGTGATTCCAGGCAACATGGTTGGAGAGATCAAATGAAAAAAGTAAACAAAATTATACAGAGAGGTAGTATCCCAAAAAGATGCAACCTCTTTTTTAATGCCTGTCCTTTATCGTTTCCAGCAATTGGTTGCGCCAGGAACTGGAAACCGGTATCTTCTCTCCTCCAATAACAATATGATCCTTCTCAATTTTTTTAATATGCTGTAACGAAGCTACAAACGATTTGTGCACCTGGATGAACTGATCAGAAGGAAGCCTGCCTAAGAGGTTACTCAGTGTCATACGTGTCAATGTACGTTTGCCTGTTTCAACAAGTAATATGTAATTATCTTCTGCTTTTGCATATAAAAGCTGAGCCATATCGATTTTCACCCAATTGTATCCGTCTTTTACAAACAGGTTGTTGCTTTCAGATCTTGTTTCAGCAGGAGATTGCGAAAGACGGGTGGCCGCAAGCTGGCAAGCCTGCAGAAAACGCGTGTAAGTGATAGGCTTCAGCAAATAATCCGTTGCTGCGAGATCAAAACCCTGCAGAGCAAATTCTGCATGTGCAGTTGTGAATATAACGAGCGACCGGTCTCTTACCCGTTCTGCAAAATCAAGTCCCGACATATCCGGCATATTAATATCTACAAAAACCAATTGAATTTTTTGTTTGTCGAGATATTCCAAAGCGTCACAAGCGCTTGCAAAAACAGCTTTCAATTCAACAAGGCCGGTTTCCGCGGAGTGTTTGCTAATAATATCCAATCCAACGGGCTCATCATCTACAGCTATCGCAGTGATCATACATTTTTTTTGAGAGGACAATTTGTATTTCCTGAAAATAAGTATTTATTATTTTACCAGTGCATCCCTGATTTCAGCGCTTGCGGGGCCGGGTGCTCCATACCGGACGATCTTACCCGATTGATCCAATAACAGGTAATGTGGGATCGCCGTTATTTCATAAGCTTTTGCAAACGAACTCGAGAAACCTCCCGCAAAAAGGTTAAGACCTTTTGGATTGCGTTTCTTCATGTGTTTCATCCAATCGTCCTGTTTATCATCAAGCGATACAGCAATAAAAACAAGATCTTCATTACTGCTATTCTCTTCCACAAGCTGGTTCCATGAAAGAATGGCAGCATTACAGGGTCCGCACCAGGATGCTCCCATATCGATATATATTTTT
>JAQBNJ010000543.1 GCA_028288645.1 Sediminibacterium sp. | reverse complement strand
TTTCTTTCCTGGCCTCTAAGCAAGATCTTATAGTAACCATAACTGATAACGGAAAAAATGGTTCTATAACTGCAAAGCCCGGCAATGGCCGTGGGATCGCTTTAACCCAGGACCGGATCCGGCATTTGCAAAAGCTGTATAAAAGCGGAAGTATACAGTATGGCATTGTTTACTTACATGGAAAAACGGTCGTTACTTTTCATTTCAAAAACTGGCTATCATAAAATGACTGCTGTTATTATTGATGACCGGAAAAAAAATATTATTCAGTTGAAAGAACTGTTAAACAGGTATTGTCCCCAGGTAGATGTCATTGGAGAAGCAGTAACGGCTGATGAAGGCGCCTTCCTCATCAGGAAATACCAACCCGAATTGATCTTCCTTGATATACAGATGCCACATAAATCAGGTTTCGATATGCTTGCCGAAATAGGTGATTACCATTTTGAAGTTGTATTTGTTACCGTATATGACCAGTATGGTATACAGGCAGTAAAATTTTCTGCGCTGGATTATTTATTAAAACCGGTAAACCCTGCCGAATTGATACAGGCGGTTAACAAGGCCGACGCCAAAAACAGGAAAAAACAAACCCATGAACAAATCGCCAACCTGCTTTCTACAATCAATACAAAAAAAAACGATCACCTGATAGGGCTTCCGCTTATGCAGGAAATACGTTTCGTTAATCCTGAAACAATCATAAGATGCGAATCTGCCAATAATTATACGCGGTTCTTTTTCAAGGATGATGAAAAACTATTGGTGTCGAAAGGAATTTATGAATATGATAAATTATTAAAGGACTATCATTTTATCCGTTGTCATCAATCCCACCTGGTAAACCGCAGGTATATTAAAAGTCTTCAGAACAAAAACAACATTTCCGAATTATTGTTAACGGATGGTACCAGGATCCCGGTTTCGAGAATAAAAAAAGGATTTGTGATCGATCAGATCTCGTTATAGAATGTAGTGGATGCACAATGTTTTTACATGCACGATATATCGATAAAAGAAAACCGAAGGAAAAAAAGTCTATGAATTTCGGTAAGGTTTCTTCCGTTCGTTTTTTTTGTTCTATTAAAACCAGTTCAGCACTTAGAATGTTTTTGTTCCATTTTGGACCTTGTTTTTTGCGAAATACCTGGCCGAATATGGAACAAGGAGTGTTCAATGTTGAAGGAGGGCCGCTATCTGCCTTCAAAATTCATTATTCGGCTAATTAATATTTTCAGGCGTTTTAATACAGGTAATAATTGAACCACAATAGGCACATAGGCCACATAGGCTTTCACATAATTTTTACCCAAAGTTGGTTCTTGTACGCTATTCCATTTAAGTTCAGTTCTCGCAAAAAATATTTTTCATACACACTTCAACAAACACGGACCTGGATGCTCACGCACTTTTATCGCACAACCAATAACCTGGTAGATAAGTTCATTAAATACTTTTCAGTAATTATCATTTTATCTATGTGTTATACCTATGTGGCCTATGTGCCTATTGTTGTTCAAAATTATAATCCAGTATCAGAGTCGACAATTTATATCCGGCACCTCAAAATATTAATCAGCCCATTATTCCTTGTTCCATATTCAATATTCCCCCCGTTTCCTTACCTTTGCAGCCCAAATTTTAAGATTAAATAGTACGATTATGGCTACTGTAACCAGGGAAAACCTCGGTCTGCTGAACGACAAACTCACCGTTCAGATCAAAAAAGAAGATTATTACAATGGCTTTGAACAGAGCCTGAAGAAATATGCAAAAACGGCCAATATCCCCGGTTTCCGTAAAGGAATGGTTCCGACGGGACTGGTTAAGAAAATGTACGGTCAGGGCGTTTTCAGCGATGAGATCCTCCGTAAAGTAGAAGCCGAGCTCAATGCCTACATGAACAACGAAAAACTGGAAATTTTTGCCCAACCGCTGCCATTGGATAACGATGCGGCCAAACTGGACATGAACCAGCCTATAGATTATACTTTTTCGTTTGAAATCGGATTAAAACCGGAAGTGTTTGTAGATCCTAAAAACATCAAGGTTACGCGTTACAAGATCAACGTGACCGATGAAATGGTACAGGAAGAAGTAGAACGTTTGCAGATCCGCAACGGCAAGATGACCGAGCCGGAAGCAGTAACAGGTGATGATAATGTACTGAACGTAAAATTCATTGAATCAGACGCAGAAGGTAATGAAGTGGAAAGCGGCATCAGCAAAGACAATTCTTTACTGGTTAAATATTTTGCAGAAGCATCGCGCAAGCAGTTTATCGGCAAAAAGAATGACGATACAGCTGTGATACAGTTAAGCAAAGCTTTTGAAGACAAAGAAAGAGATGCCATTTTGGGAGATCTTGGTTTAACAAAAGAAGATGCAGATAAATATTTCAAACTCCTCATCACCAAAGTGGGCCTGGTTGAAAAAGCAGAGCTGAACGAAGAATTCTTTGCCACGGTTTACCCGAACAGCGAGATCAAAACAGAAGCTGATTTCCGTGCAGCAGTAAAGACCGAGATCGAAAATCATTTTGACCAGCAGGCGCGCAACCAGATCTACGACCAGATCTACCACGACCTCGTTGACCACAATAAAATGGAATTTCCAGAAGCTTTCTTAAAACGCTGGTTACAAACCGGCGGCGAAAAGCCTA
>JAQBNJ010000095.1 GCA_028288645.1 Sediminibacterium sp. | reverse complement strand
AATTGGCCAAATTGGGGTATCTCGTTGATATCACCAAAGCCGGCGGCAAAGGAGGATGGGATCCTGTTACACATTCATTCGCTGATTATTCTGCTGCTATTTATTATGCATATATACGACAGGTTGGTGCGGGTGCTGTAACTGCGGGAGGTATCATTACTTTATTAAAGACCATCCCAACCATTGTTAAATCGATCAAAGGAAGTATTGCTTCTTTGAAGGCGAACAAAGAACCGGGCGCTGCGGCCATTTTGCGTACGGATAAAGATCTCAGTTTGAAAGTAGTGGGTATCGGAAGCCTCGCACTTATCGCCCTCATAGCGGTATTGCCGCAGGTTCCGGGGGATAGTATTCTCCAGAAATTATTGATCGGTGTGTTGGTGATTTTGTTTGGTGCATTGTTCGTAACCGTATCATCCAGGATTGTAGGATTGATCGGTTCTTCCAATAACCCCATCAGCGGTATGACCATTGCCACGGTGATGGGAACCAGCCTGATCTTTTTAAGCGTTGGCTGGACGGGCAAAGCATTTGAACCGTTGGTATTGGTGGTAGGAGGTATGATCTGTATCGCTGCAGCAAATGCAGGCGCCACATCGCAGGATCTGAAGAGCGGGTATATTGTTGGGGCAACGCCACGTAACCAGCAGATCGCATTATTTGTGGGCGCCATCGTGTCATCGATCGTGATCGGCCTCACTGTAAAATTCCTTGACAGGCCCACAACAGAAATGGTACAGCAGGGAATTCATCACGCTATCGGTTCAGATAAATATCCTGCGCCACAGGCAACCTTGATGGCGACTTTGATCAAAGGAATTTTATCGCAGAACCTCGACTGGCAATATGTGGTGGTAGGAATTTTCCTGGCAATAACCATGGAACTCTGCGGCATCAAATCATTAAGCTTCGCAATAGGTGTTTACCTGCCATTGGCCACCACTTTACCAATCTTCATCGGTGGCGCTATCCGCGGTATTGTTGAGAACAAACAGAAGAAAGCCAATATCAAACTGAATGCGGAGGAAGAAGAACTGGGTATAGGAAACTTATTTGCTACAGGATTGGTGGCAGGAGGCGCTGTTGCGGGAGTGGTCATTGCCTTCCTTGCAGGATCGGATGTGGGCGAGCGGTTCTTAAAAGCAGTTAGCCTGGAAGCAGGGATCACCAATGGCTTGTCTGAGGGTGGTTACTATATTCTCGGTACGGTATTCTTTGCTTTGATGGGATTGATATTGTATCGGGTGGCGATAAAGAAGCCGACGACATAGATGCTATGACAATAAATGATATAGAGGCTGCCCGGAAAGGCAGCCTCTTTTCTGTGCGGGCAATGGCACGCGGATTTTACGAAAAGCAACGGATAACGCGGATCAAATCCGCCTTTTTCCACTTAATCCGCGTGCCATTTTATTAAAATTGAAGTCGGTACCCCTTTTTGATACGGCTTTATTATGTTTTTTACAACATAATTTTAGAAGTATTAAACCTATGCCTCCCAATTCAATCAAACCACAAAGCCTTTACCATGAAATTCAGCCGGATCTTCAAAACATTCACCGTCGGCGCACTGCTTACGGTTTTGTTTGCCTTTGTACAGGGCAGTTCTTCTCCTGATACCAGGATCAATATGCCTTACAAAAAAATGGGGCTCACGCAGGAACAGGCAGCGGCACATTTACTGGGCCGTTTTACGTTTGGGATCAAACCCGGGCAGATCAAAGAAGTAGTGGATATGGGACTGGATAAGTGGCTCCAGCAACAATTAGAAGGCGGATTGCCCGATGAGGAAGTTACCCGCCGTTTGCCCGCAGATTTTTACGAGGCGTTGACGATGAAAAATGAAGACCTCGTAAATCGCTACCTTAATGCAGGACAGATCATCCGCGTGGCAGCTAAAAATAATTTACTCGATAAAGATTCGATCAAGAGTCTCGATAAACCCGAATACCGCGAGCAGTTAAAAAAATTAATGGATGCCCAGGGTTATAAAGCGCCACAGGAATTACAAAGACAGATCGTTAACCAGAAAATAATCCGCGCGGCATACGGTCAAAATCAATTACAAGAGGTGTTGACTGATTTCTGGTTCAATCACTTTAATGTATCGCTCACCAAGGGCCAGTGTCAGCAATTTGTACTTACGTATGAACGTGATGCGATCCGTCCCAATGTGTTTGGCAATTTTGAAACGATACTGGAAGCAACCGCCAAACACCCTGCCATGCTCGAATACCTCGATAACGCGCAAAGTGTAAGCATGGAAAATGATATGGCGCGCAACCAGGATAAAAACAACCTCGTAAAACTTGCCAGGCAAAAGATGGAATCAATGGCCGACGATACTTCAGTTGGCGGAAAAATTCTTCAACAAACCATTAAAGCAAGAAAAACACAGGGACTGAACGAGAACTATGCACGCGAAATAATGGAACTGCATACGCTCGGTGTTGATGGCGGCTATACACAAACCGATGTAACCACTGTTGCCAAAGCATTAACCGGCTGGAGTATTATGCCGATGTATAAAGATGGCCCCGGCAATAAATTATTACAGGCCGCAGGTCCCGGTTTATTGGCAAGAAGAGGATTTGTAGTTGACGGAGATTTTTTATTCCGCGCCGATAAACACGATGAAACGGCGAAGACCATTTTAGGTAAATCATTCCCTGCCAATGGCGGGTATGAGGAAGGCAAACAGGTATTGCAGATGTTATCGATGCATCCATCTACTGCTAAATTCATTTGTACCAAATTAGCCACCCGTTTTGTATGCGATACGCCTTCAGCAGAACTGGTGAGCAAAATGGCTGACAGTTATCTCAAGAGCAACGGCAATATCAAAACTGTTTTAGTAACGATGGTGAACAGCCGCGAGTTCTGGGATACAAAAGCATTGCGTGAAAAAGTAAAATCGCCTTTTGAATTTGCTATCAGTGCCATCCGTGCAACCAATGCAGATGTGCAGCAGCCTTTCCAGATCTATAACTGGTGCACGAGAATGGGACAACGTTTTTACTATTACCAGGCGCCCACAGGTTTTCCCGACAGGGCAACTTATTGGATCAATACAGGCTCATTGCTTAACCGCATGAATTTTGGATTGGCATTCGCCACTGAAAAAATACCCGGTGTAAAAATAAATCTCGCTGCATTAAATGATAACCACGAACCTGAAAGTGCAGAGGCAGCATTGGCTATCTACAGCAAAATATTATTGCCTGAAAGAAACCAGGATGATAATATCCGCCGCTTAACCGCAATGGTAAAAGATGCGAACCTGGAAAAAAAGATCACCGAGGCAGCAGCCAAAAATACAGTGGCCATACCCGATATGACGGCCAATATGGAACAGGATGATATGATGGACGCGAGGAAAACAGCGTCTACGAAACGAAATTATAAAGTCAATGAAAGAGCTGCATTAAGCAAAAAGAATTTGCCATTGACCACTTTATATGTTGCCGGTAATACAAGCACTGTATCACAGGTAGCAGGCATCATCATTGGTTCACCGGAGTTTCAGAGAAAGTAAAATAACTCCGTGAATCTCTGTGCACTTTGTGTCTCTGTGGTGAAGAAAAAATATTGAAAGAATCGCTGAACATAATTTATCGAAGCGAAGGCTTTACCACAGAAACACGGAGCAACAGAGTTTCACAGAGAAAACCTATAAAAAACATCGTTATGGTAGATCGTAGAGCATTCATGAAATCGGGCGCGCTGGCATTGTTTGCCGCGGGCGTTGGCGGCGTGCCAACCTTTATTGCGCGTGCCGCAAACAGCAGGAAGATCTTATCTCCCTATAAAAAAAATAAAACACTGGTTTGTATTTTCCAGCGTGGTGCAATGGATGGGTTGATGGCGGTGAGTC
>JAQBNJ010000494.1 GCA_028288645.1 Sediminibacterium sp. | reverse complement strand
ACAGGAAAATATACAGAAAAATGCAGTGATGAATTTAGACATTGCAGATGTTTTCAAATGACTGTGGAAATACGGAGATCACACGCAAGTCCAAAAATATTTTATGGCTGTAATCCGGTCGTATGATGATTATAGATCATTATACCAGTTAACTGAAATTCTACCCTGCAATTGTTGTAACAATTGCAATGAAATCTGTTTTTGAATTCCAGGTTTCATTGTATCAAATCGCATGGTCACACGAACATTTGGTATGGTTTGATTTGATTGATCCGTCTGTCGTATGATATCCACCGGGTTATATAAGGTGCATATCTTAATCGCTTCCTCGATGGTATTTTGATCGGCTTTAATGGATAATACGCCGGGCACCTGTTTAGTGCTTTGCCATATGGCAGCGGTGTTACTTATATCTGCTGGGCTGTCTTTACTAAACATGGCTTCTTTCAGCATAAGGAACAGGATGATACGCATGAATGTTAACATATAAATACAGTTTTATATTTCGGGGGCATCCTGTTACTTTAACGCGATAGAAAAATTTATCGAAGCAGGTGACAGGCATTCGTTGAATATCACGCGTTGCGTGCCTTAGCTACATTTCACAGTTATAACATCCATGAGTTTCTCCAACTTTTTTATCAATGAAAACAAATCATCGCTATTGGCTTCAATCACGAGTTTAACCTCTCCTTCATTTTTCTCAGATGATTCTTTGGCAATAAAAGCCTGAATATTGATTCTGCGGCACTTAACAACCTGCAATATTCTATATAGAATGGTTGGACTGTTTTCGACATGCAGAACCAAATACTTAGTTTCTACCTCACAAAGGCCCAGCTCATCGCCGAATTCAATTTCCCTTTTTTTAACCTCCATCTCTTTTATTAATTAACTATGGTCTCTATGAAGTTTATTTATCGCAACGTGATAGAAAAATTTAGCGAAGCGGGTGGCATACATTCCTGGTCATTGCAGGTCATAAAATTGATACTGCCGTTTAGGGTGGTTTTTATATTGGCTTTCAAAACAACTTTCTGAACAAAATCTACCCTATCGGAATATTGTTTTACAGGCACTTTGAAAAGTTCCTCAAAATGTTCATCCATTTTGCCCACTTCTTTTATAGCTCCCTGCAATGTCACCAACGGATTTTTTACAAAATCAACACTGGTTTTCACAGGGCCCCCATCTGGTGTTGTTTGAGAGTAAACATGCCAGCCATCTATTATTTTAGCGGTCATATGTATTTCGTAAGTTTTATCAGCTATCTTTTTTGCTGAGAAGGTCCATTTAACAGGATCCTGTATCTGAGCCGATAACAGCGCACTATACATAATACAAAGCGCCAGAACAAAATATTTTTTCATAGTACTATCAAATTAATCAGCAACCTGTCATCGATCTTAAATTGCTTTACCTTTTAACAATGAATTGATCATAAGCTCCAATGAATGTTCATTAGATTCATCAGTGCGGAACTTTGAGAATACAACCTTACCGTCTTTGTCTATCAAAAAGTTTATAGGCGCTCCGTTCCCATTCTCCAGATTCCCTTTATCACGTCCTTTTACATCACGCAGGGGAATAAAACTATAGCCACTTGATTTCATGAAGGGGATCACATACTCATCCTGGTCCGGCGCAATATTGAGGCCGAGGTAAACAAAATCCTGTCCCTTGAATTTTTTGATTGCATTTTCAAAATGCGGGAACTCTCCACGGCAAGGGCCGCAACCGGGAAACCAGTAAGTGATCAGAACTACCTTGCCTTTAAAATCTGATAAGGAAGCAGTACCCGGTTGTAAATATTGGTCCAATGTAAAACCTGTGGCAGGCTTTGCAGCATCGTTTTGGATCTTTCTAATATCGTCGTTTACTGCGGACATATTTTTACCAAGTTTTGCACCCAGTTGTTTCAACTCGCCTGCTACCTTGTCTGTGGGTGATTTGGCATAATATCCTGCCAGGCTATCATAAGATGCCTGTGTATTCCCGGCTGCGGCTGCCGCGCTTGCTTTTAAAATAGCAAGGTCTTCATTAAACCTTGAATAAGAAGTGATCTTCGTACTATTCAAAATATCCAGCGCTTCACCGGGTTTTTTATCGGCAACAAGTTGATTTGCTTTAACGATATTTTGCGCCAGTTTAACCTGGCCCGCCCAGCTTTTCACCTCCGATTCTCTGAATTTTAAATTGGTCATCGACTGTGCTAACTCCAGGGCCCTGGAAGGATCTGTGCTCAACAGGTAATCAAAATAAGACGACATACCTGAAGAGGACCAACTGAATTTGTCAGCCGGGTATTGTGTACGCAATTGTTCCCAGGCAGCGGTCTTTTCTTTTGCATCATTCGACCGGTAAGCCAGCCAGTAAAGTGCCTGGGCACCCCTTTCAAGTGTTGGAAATTTTTTTGTCATATCCAGACTCATACTGCGATATTTGGCCAGATCAGTTTTGGAAAAAGAACTCGCGTAATAGAAATAGTAATCCGCATTATCAGGCGCCACCTCTACAGCTTTTTTTAGGTACCCGTCACTGACTTTAAAATCACCCCAACGTTCACCATCAATCCATAGATCATACCAGGCTTTGTCAAGCTTTGGATCAATTTCAACAGCTTTTAATAAGTAAGGCCTTGCCTTGGGACTTTCTTTACTTGCAAAAGCATCTCCCAATGCAAAAGGGATCATTGCTGATGATGGAAACTTATTCGTCCATTCTTTATATTGTTTTTCAAT
>JAQBNJ010000489.1 GCA_028288645.1 Sediminibacterium sp. | reverse complement strand
GTGCTTTATGAATGCTTTCGATAAAGGGCTCTTTTTTTACGGGCGTAGGGAAAACTGTTTTTTCGCCATTGTACGGGCGAAAAACAGAACTCAGGTCGCCACATACTGTTCTTCGCCAATTGGTAATATTGGGTTCCTGTATTTTTTTACCGGTCTTGTGCGATAAAAAATGTTCAAGGAACTGCAGGGAAGAAGTATGATCAAACACCTGCGAATTCACCCATCCGCCCCTGCTCCAGGGTGAGGCGATAACCAACGGTACACGGTAACCAAGACCGATCGGGCTAACCCGAGCATATCTTGCATTCGACTGTTGCGCATTATTGGCAACATAATCCAATGCGGTGTCGATGCCTTTTGATGCAAAGCCATTTGACCTGTCGGGATGTGGTGCGACAAATGGCGGAACATGGTCAAAATAACCATCATTCTCATCGTACGCTAAAACAAAAATTGTTTTCTTCCACACTTCAGGATCCTGCGTGAGTATATTCATTACCTCGCTGATATACCAACTGCCATACCATGCAGAAGAGGGATGATCGGAATATTTTTCCGGCGCCACTATCCATGAAACAGTGGGTAACTTCCCATGTTGTACGTCTTCCCTGAACTGGTGAAGGATATCTCCTTTCGGTACCAGCACCTCACGTTCAATATCTCCGTCCTGGTATTTTACGCTTTTTAACTGATGATAATCCGGGTCTTTTTTATTAGTTGAAAAAGCTTTGTCGTGAATACTTTTTTGGAATGGAGATAAACGGTCATATTTTTCCTTAGTATAAATCACCTGATCGCTTTCCTCCATGGCCAGGCGTTTCTGAAAGCTGCTTATTCTTGCGCTGGCCTTTTGCCCTTCTTTTGAACCGGCCCCCTGTTCCTTCAAAAGCGCCTCTTGTTTTTTTATTTCTTCTTTACGCAGGGCGATAGATAAGGGCAGGTTGTTAATATACTGAGCGGATAATTTTACATTGTATTGCGTGAGATATTCAAGCGGATTGTCACCAAAATTAGAGAGCCAGTTCCCCTCTTCCTCTGTTTGAAAACCCACAGGCAGGTACAATTCATTTTGATATACTTTCCACGATATATCATTTTCTTCAAGCCGCTCAGGAAATGTTTTCCAGGCAACCATGGTATCATGATCTGCATCTTCATTCCATACTTTAGCCTGGGCTTCCGCTTTCAACTGTTCGCGGATAGTGCCTGTCCAGAAATACAAACGGTTAGGTGTTGTACCGGTTAGTGAAGAACAGAAATTCTGATCGCATACGGTGAATGCATCGGCGAGCCCGTAATAGAAAGGAATGTCTTCTCGTGTATGATAGCCGAGTGTGAGAGGCATCTCCCTGTATTTTTCAACACCGGAATGTTTTGAATCGAGCCATTTGTCAAACTTTCCATTGTTGCGTGCATCTACCTGGTTGGTCCATGAATGCGGCAGTGAACTCATCCAGGTAGACTTCGTATTTTTTATATCAAGATGAAACGGCGCGTAAGTGTCTCCCTCTTTTGTGGATTGCAACCAGACCTTATTTTTATTCGGTAACTCTATCGCCCTGGGATCATTGAACCCACGAACACCTTGCAATGAACCATAAGCATGATCGAAAGAACGGTTCTCCTGCATGAGAAAAACAATATGTTCAGCATCAAGATAGGTGCTGCCTTTTGAAGGATCGATCGCTAATGCTTTCGCGATGGCCGGAGGTAGCATGCTCATCAACGTGGCGCCACCGGATAATAAGGAAGCTTTTTTTAGAAACTCTCGACGATCATCCATAATGTTTATTTGATATTAACTGTGCTACGAAAGTTACCTGTTCATTGTTTACATTTTTACAAATTTTGCCCCATCGGGGCAATCGCTTTGTAGCAAAACAGGTGAATGATCCCAAGATGCCCTGTAAGGGCTACACTTAGCGGTCAATATTTTTTTATTGATTTCCGAAATTCTTTGGGTTGCCCCGATGGGGCAATGATCTCCTATCATAAATTATATGCTACAAAGCGGTTATGCCTACGGCACATAAAAGTTAAGGGCAGCCTTTTAACTGCAGTCTTTTACTGTATTTATCCTTCGTTCTCTTCAATCCTTTCATCAACCGCATTCGCAATCATTCTCGCGCTTATTTTCTTAAGTGGATTGCGGCGCATATCCGCGTATCCCAAACGCATTCTTATGATCTCGATACATTCAAAAACAGCGGCAAGAAAAGAGCTGTGATCCGCTTTACTTTTCCCTGCAATATCAAAAGCAGTTCCATGGTCAGGGCTTGTTCTTACAATAGGCAAACCTGCGGTGTAATTAATTCCTTCACCCAATGCCAGTGATTTGAAAGGGATCAGCCCCTGGTCGTGGTACATAGCCAGCACCGCATCAAATCTTTCAAAAGTTCCGCGCGCAAAAAATGCATCGGCGCTATAAGGGCCAAACACCATCATGGTATGTTTGGCTTCTTTGATGGTTGGTTTGATCACGGTTTCTTCTTCATTGCCGATCAGGCCTTCATCACCTGCATGCGGGTTTAGTCCCAGTACGGCAATACGCGGCTTATCAATACCAAAATCTTTTTGCAGGCTGCTGTGCATGATCTTCAGCTTGCCTAAAATATTTTCGCGGGTAATATGTTTCGCGATCTCGGTAACCGGCACATGTTCTGTTACCAATCCCACACGCATATTCTCTGCTGTCATCAGCATCACAACATCAGGCACATTGAACACTGCTTTAAAATAAGGGGTGTGCCCGCTATAATTAAAATCAGCCGACTGGATATTTTTTTTATGGATC
>JAQBNJ010000482.1 GCA_028288645.1 Sediminibacterium sp. | reverse complement strand
GGACCGGTAACCTACTGTTAATCCCGCTATCAGGAAAGTGCAGGCGCTGGCCAATAGGAAAACGCCTGCATCTATATTGATACGGTTCTTGAAATCCTGTAAATATTTACTCATGGCCCACCAGGCTACCGGTGCTGCTATTCCAAATGCGATGAGCAGCAGGCGGGCGAATTCTTTTCCAAACAACCAGAGAATATTCTGTACGCTGGCGCCCAATACTTTTCTTACACCGATCTCTTTTGTTTTGCGAACGGCCATAAAAGAAACCAGTCCATACAATCCAAGAGAACCTATCAAAATAGCGATGCCTGCAAAAACCTGGATGAGTTTCAGCATGATCGTATCGAGTTCATAAAATTGCGCGATCCTTTCATCAAGGAATTGATAGGAATATAAATAATCGGGATAGGTCTCATTCGAGATCTTTTCGAAAGAGGCGAGGGCAGGTTTTAGATTTTGCATGTTGATCTTGACCGCGCAGTTCCGGTAATTATTAGTACTCGGCATAATGCAGATCGCAGCAATATTGCTATGGAAAGAGTAATTGTAAAAATCTTTTACAACACCAACGATCGGGGCAGTTTTGCTGGATCCATCAATGGAAAGATTTTTACCAATAACATCCTGTGGTGATTTCAGGTTTAATTTTTTGATAAAGGTTTCATTGACCACAAACTCGCGGATGGTATCCGCGGGATAAATATTTCTTCCTGCTAATAATTGTATGTTAAATGTTTTGAGATAATCTTCATCGGCATATTTGAGGTTGATGTTCCAATGTTCATCAGCCGGCCTTGTATCAAATCTTACGCTGGTGTTATTGTTCGATCCCCATGCGGGTGCGCCCATGCACAGCGTCAATTTTTCTACGCCGCCAACACCCGCCAAACGGGTTTTCAGCGTAATCATTTTTGTTTTATCCTGTATGGGAACAGGCAGCATGATCACGGCATCCTTATTAAAACCGAGATCAGATGTTTTTGAATAATGCATCTGGCTAGCGATCACGATGGTTCCGATGATCAGCATCTGCGATATGGCAAACTGTGTAACGACCAATACCCGGCGCAGTGAAAATCCGCCAATATGTTTTTGTGATAGTTTGCTTTTTAACGCGAGCACAGGCTGGAAGCGGGCTAGTATCAAACCCGGATATGAACCTGATAAAAAAGTAACGAGTATACCCACCACAAAAAGGAACAGTACCAATGGTAGATTACTAAATAGATGTAACCTGATCTCAGTTTTGAACAGCTCATTAATAAAAGGTAATGAAACTGCTGCAAAACCAATAGCCAGTATAATAGCAAAGACCGTGATCAATGCAGTTTCGGCGATGAATTGCCAGAAAAGCTGTGAAGGCAGGCTGCCCAATACTTTGCGTATACCGATTTCTTTTGAACGGTTCAATGCCTGCGCCGTAGCGAGGTTAATGAAATTTACGCAAGCTGTAATAATGAGAAACAGGCCGATAAAGAAGAAGGCCCATAAATATTTTCTATCTGCATATCCATCGAAATCTGTATTAAAATGAATATCGGAAATCGGTTGTAATTTAAACATCCACACTTTTTGATCGCGGCCCGTATAGTTCTTCATGATGAGCTGATGCAGACCCGCATCAACCTGTGAAGGGGTCACACTGGGTTTAAGCAATACATAACATTGACTGCCGCTATATACGCCACCCCAACTACTGTCGTTGGCGATCCATGTACTTTGCGCTTTTAAATTATCGTACGATAAATAGATCTCCTGTTTGCGGTCGGTATTGGAGGGAATATCTTTTAAAACGCCTGTAATTAAAAAATTGGTATGATTATTTACGCGTATGGTTTTGCCCATCGCTTCTTCATTGCCAAAATATTTCTTTGCCAGTTTCTCAGTAATGGCCGCTGAATTGGGATTATTTAAAAAAGTTTTTTTATCACCTTTTACCAACGGGAAATCGAACATGTCAAAAAATTCAGGCTCAGTATAAACAACACCCGATTCTTCCTTGAATTTTTTGATCTCTTTTTCCAGCGGCAGCGCAATCAGGGTATTGTTATAATCGATCACCCTTGCCGTCTTTTCAGCAAAGGTGAATTCATTGCGGAACGCTTTGCCAAGCGGGCTCGGTACAGCTTGTGAATGGCCTACTTCATCATCATGCCATTCCGTTACGAGTCGATAAATGTGGTCTTTATTTTTATGGAAAGTATCAAAGCTCAGGTGATAACTGATCAACATAAAAATGACAATGCTGCAGGCAATGCCAAGCGACAGTCCAAAAATATTAATGAACGCGTATGATTTGTTCCTGGTAAGGTTGCGCCAGCCGATCTTGAGATAGTTCCTGATCATAGTTACTTTTTAAGTATTTCGTTTTTGAAAGTTTGTGGTTTGTGGTTTGGTGTTTGTAGTTGGGTGACCTTAACCACAAACACCAAACCACAAACCACAAACTGTTCTACTCTGTTCTCAAACTCTTCACCGGGTTCGCTGTTGCTGCCCTGATCGCGTGATAACTCACGGCGATCAATGCGATCAGTATGCTGATGCCTGCTGCGAAAGCGAAGATCCACCACTCGATAGTTACATGGTATGGATAGTTCAGCAGCCAGTTATGCATCAGCCGCCATGCAACAGGTGAAGCCAGTATAAATGAAATAGCCACCAGGCCCACAAAATCTTTTGATAATAAGGAAACGATACTTGTTACAGATGCACCCAATACTTTTCGCACACCAATCTCTTTGATGCGTCCTTCAGCCATATATGCGGCGAGACCGAACAAGCCGAGACAGGAAATGAAAATGGTCAGGCCTGCAAATAAAGCAGCAAGCGTGCCGGTACGTTGTTCTGATTTGAATTTGGCGGCATATTCTTCATCAATGAATTGATAGCTGAATGGATAGGCAGGATTATATTTTTTGAAAATGGCTTCTGCCTGTTTAAGGTTATCTGCTGCTGTATTTTTTCCGTTCAGTTTAAAATGGATCACATTAAACCATCCTTTAGAACCCTGTATCACCATTGGTTTGGTAGGGTAGTAGGGATTGCCAAGAATAAAATCTTTGATCACACCCACTACATGCCATTCTCTCCCGTTATTCTTTACCAATTGCCCGATGGGATCTTTAAACGCCATTTGTTTAACAGCAGATTCATTCAGCAACATACCTGTTGAATCAGTCGGGAATTCTTTCAGGTTAAAATCACGTCCTTCCACAATTTTCAAACCCGCAGTAGCTGCGAGATCTTCGTCTGCATTGAAAATATCAAAATCCGTTTTATCTGTTGGCAATTTTCCTTTCCATTCAACGCCCCATGTATCGCTCCATGTTTGTGTTAATGGTGCGCTGGTTTTGGTTACAGACAATGCAACGCCGCTGCTGAGCAATTCATTTTTTACAAGCGTGTAATTTTTTTCAAGATCACCTTCCAG
>JAQBNJ010000476.1 GCA_028288645.1 Sediminibacterium sp. | reverse complement strand
CGTGCAGAATAAAAATATTAATATCCTTGAATACATGAATGTGCAGGAAGGCTATGAAGGTAAAGTAGCCGCTTTTAGTTCATGGAACGTGATACCCTATATATTAAACGAGAAACAAACTAAGATACCGGTAAACAGTGGGTATGAAATGCTGGAGGAAAATGAAGATACTACCAATGCACTGATCAACAGCGTGCAACAGAACGTCGCGCATAAAACACATACACGTTACGACATGCTTACCTATGCAAGCGCACGAAATTATGTTGAACAAAAACATCCGAAAGTGGTATTTATCGGATTGGGAGAAACTGATGAATTTGCGCATATCGGCAGGTATGACCAGTATCTTCAGAAAGCACACCAGGTTGATCAAATGATCGCTGAGCTGTGGTACTATGTGCAAACTGATCCTTTTTATAAAGACAATACCACGTTCATTATTACAACCGATCATGGAAGGGGAAGCAAAACATCAACCTGGCAAAAACATGGTTTTTGGGTAAAAGGTTCGGGTGAAACATGGATGGCAATGATTGGTGCTGGTATTGAAGCTACCGGTGAAGGGAAGCAAAAAGAACAGCTATACCAAAAACAGATCGCCGCAACGGTCTCGACCTTACTCGGAGAAAATTTTACGGCCAATCATCCTGTGTCAGCTCCTATCAAAGTATCAGGCAATAAAACAATTGTGAATGCACTGGTAGCTGCTGTGCCCGACAAATAAAACCAATGACTGAATTTCTTACAAACTATATTGTCACCTATGGTTATTTAGCGATCTTTTGTATCGTGTTGCTACAGGAATTAGGAATGCCTGGCCTTCCGAACGAACTGGTGTTGCTGTATTTCGGTTATCTCAGCCGGCAGGCAGGTTTGTCTTATCCCATTGTTATTTGCATTGCAGTGATAGGAGATATACTGGGCTCATTTATATTGTACCTGTTGTTTTACTATGGAAAGAATTTGCTGGCAAGCATCAAACCACGATGGCTGAGGTTGCCTGTGCAAAGAATTTCTTCGCTAAAGAAAAAGATCATCTCACGTAACGGCAGAAATATATTTATTGCAAAGCTTACTCCTTTTGTACGCAGCTATCTTCCTGTAGTTGCAGGTATTTTACAGGTACAACATCTTGTGTATGGCCGGATTATTTTATGCGCGGCGATCATCTGGAGCGGGGGATGGGTGACCGCCGGCTGGTTATTATTTTTTTGAACGTCCAATCCTGTTTTAAGTCCAATAACCTCGAAAACAAAGGATCCCGCCAGTTGGCAGGATCCTTTTATTGAGATGGGTTAGTAGGTAAGCATTTATTTTTTCTTCGATCCTTTTTTAGGAGCCGCTTTTTTCGGGGCTGCTTTTTTTGCTGCTTTTTTAGGTGCAGCCTTTTTTGGGGCCGCCTGCTTATTAACGACAGGGCTTGCCGGTTTATTGTGGTGAAGGCCGTCTGCCAGCATTTTAGCCGCTTTTTTTACCAGTTTTTGTAATTTTTTTTCATGAACGGCTTCTTTAAAGCCAGATAGTGCCTCGTGCAGTTGATCCGTGAGTTTAGCTCTCAGATCTTTTTTAGAAGGGCCGGAAGGTTTATTTTTCTTATTCATAACTAAGTATTTGCAATCGTATAGTAGATTTAAATATAATGAAACTCAGGCATTTTCAATGTTAATTATTTCAATTGATAATGAACCTGTTGCGTATGTCCGATTCAAGCTTAACAGTTCGGTAATGTTCAGCTAACCTTCCGGTAACATAGGAGTGGCAACTTTGGAAAACCTTTCAACATGGAAAGAAGACCGATTGAAGTTGTTGTGATGAGTGACCTGCACCTCGGCACATACGGCTGCCACGCGAGGGAGATCGTTCAGTACCTCAAAAGCATTACTCCGCAATTGCTTGTTCTCAACGGCGATATCATAGACGGCTGGCAATTCTCAAAAAACTATTTTCCCGCTGCGCATATGCAGGTGATCAAAGAGATTATGAGCCTGATGAGCAAAGGCACACGTGTGATCTATATAACAGGTAACCACGATGAAATGCTTCGCCGCTATAGCGATATACAACTGGGGAATTTACAGTTGACAGATAAAGTTGTTTTAGAAATAAACGGTAAGAAGACATGGATCTTTCATGGTGATGTATTTGACGCAACCACCAAAGGCGGAGCAAAAATTCTCGCAAAACTTGGTGGCCATGGTTACGACTTCCTCATTGTACTCAACCGGATGATCAATCATCTGCTGAAATTCTTTGGCCGCGAAAAAATGAGTCTCAGTAAGAAAGTAAAGAACGGGGTAAAACAGGCTGTTTCCTGGATCGGAAATTTTGAACAGACAGCCGCGGAACTGGCAATTGAAAAAGGATACGACTATGTGATCTGCGGCCATATTCACCAGCCGCAAAAAAGAATGGTGGAAACAAAAGATGGAAAAGTTACTTATCTCAACAGTGGCGACTGGATAGAGAACCTTACGTCATTGGAATACAATAATGGTGAATGGGATATCTACCATTATGATCCTGCTAATTTTGACATAAAAGAAAAGTTCGGAAAAAAATTGCCACCGCTGGAAGTGGTTACAAACGAAATAGACATGTATATCACTTCATTGATAGCATAATAAAAGCGTTATGAAAATAATGTATTCTATACAAGCAACCGGAAACGGCCACATTGCAAGGGCGGCAGAACTGGTTCCTTATCTTTCGAGGTATGGAAAGGTCGATATTTTTTTAAGCGGAAGTAACAGCAGCCTCGAAACCAGCCT
>JAQBNJ010000439.1 GCA_028288645.1 Sediminibacterium sp. | reverse complement strand
CATTGGTTGTGTTGGTGAATGCAGCCGCGCCATCATCGAGGTTCAATGTCCACTTAACGATGGTTCCGGTTGTGGTGGTAGATGCGTCGGTGAAAACAATATCATTATCCGCGCAGGTTATAGCCTGGGGAGTGAATTTGGCTATTGGTTTGTCCGTTATCAATATACTTTTCGAACTCTCGTCAGAAATACAACCAATATCTGATATCGCTTTCAGTTTGATCGTATAATTTCCACCTGCTCCATATTTTTTCGGAAAAGGTGTTGCAGTGGTGCGATTATCAATTGTGCCATCACCGAAATCCCAGGTCCACCTGTTAACAAGCCCGTTTGAAGTAGTGCTTTGATCTGTAAACAAAACAGAATCCGTCACGCATCCATTACTTGCAAAGATGAATCCTGCAACAGGTCTTTCATTTACTTTCACAGGCAGGGAATATACCTGGTCGGTACTTCCACAACCATCAGGTGTGGCGGACGTCGTGTATAACTTGATCGTATCACGCAGAGCAGCCGTATTGGAACTGATGAAAGTAAATGTTTTGCCTGGACTGTAGTAATTAAGCGTTTGGCCATTTATCGTTTTTGTGCTGTCTGGTGTATTGGCTGCAGAGGGTCCGATAGTTGTATTGGGAGCGATATTAGGCGCTGCGGAAAAATCCCATTTCACTGTTGCCGGTGTAAAAGCTAAAGGTAACGAGAACTGCAACGGCGTATTTACACATGTAACAGCAGAATCTATCCGACTATAGGGATTTTGAAAAGTAGCCACGGGTGTGAAATCCCTTACGTTAGTACCGGCATTATATCCATAACTCTCCGCACTTCCAAAGCCATACGCAATGGCATTAAAACCTGTATCAGAGTACAAAGTGTGCGACCCTGACCCGACAGGTAATATGACATAAGAATAAGTATTGTCCTGAGGATGAGGTAAAAAACCATTCACTTTCGCGCCATCCAGAGTGAAGCTTGCAACCCCACCTGCTTTGATAATTACATTGATGTAACTCTGTAAGATCAGGTTCTGTGCCGCCGAATACAAGGTAATATTATTGATGGTTTGTTCAACAGGACTCAAATAGATCATCTCGGGATCACCACCCGGGACTGTAGATGGATTTCCTTCAGCACCCTGGGTAGTACAATACTGGGCCACCAGAACAGGTCGGTTAGCTTCAATAAGATTAGGCACAGGGGAATTTGTACCGCCCGCGTTCCCGTTTTTGAATTGGTAATAGAAGCCATTGATCAATGAGGAAGCAGGCAATACATTGCCATTCAGTTTTACCACAGTAGCCGGATCTGTTACACAGACGCGATAAAAATTATTCGGCTGTGTACCGGTTGGTGCAGTTAGATATTTTTTCCCCCATGCTACAGCCGGAAATGCCTGTGCAATAAGGTTATCTGCGCTTCCACCCTGAGTATTGCCGATATTGATCTTACCTGATCCGGAAAAAACGGCAATTTTTTTACATCCTCCTGACCCATTGGTGCTAACGGATCTTATCCTTGAACCCGTAAGATCTGATCCGAGGTAATTACTATTGACAGCCGTGGAACTGACCGTTCCCATTACATTGTATATCTGACCTTTGTTTAAAGTGATCATGAATGGGCTACCAACCGTTAATCCATTTACGTTAGGTGCAGACGGCGTGATCTCAACCGTGGTATTGTCTTCCGTAGCAACAACGAAAAAAAATGAATTCGAACTCGTGTTATTGGATGATTGGGTATAGTTAACAGAATAATAATCCTTTCCCAATGTATTCGTTGGAAACAAAAGAGTGGCCCCTGAAACACTCGCGTTATATATATGGGCATAGGCAACGATAGGGACATCACTGGTAATATGAATCCCTTTATCATATAGGCCAACGTTAGAAATACGTGCATCCTGCGTGCCCGTTTTTGGAATAGCGGCTGATGTGGTTACCTGGTTGGCTGTGATAGTGTACGTAGCAGAATATTGAATACCGGGAATATCCACTTTCACATTGGCATTCTTATCCGACGTAAAGTAAAGTTTCAAATCCTGGCTTCCACCGTTTGCAGCCCCCGCCATGTTCACGTGATACCCGTACCCTAACCAAAAATCAGTTCCTTTATTTGAAAAATCCTGCCCCGAAACGATAGATTGCGCAAAAAGCAACAACAGGCAAAACAGGCATTTTATATTCTTCATCTCGGGTTCATCGGGGTTAGCAGCCAGATCTTGTAATACACAAAGTTTAAAATTAAGGCTTATCAATAGAACAGCCGCTTTAAAGAGCCATTAAAACGTTAAAATGCTGTCTAAATACTCCTGATAGAACAAGCGATCAAATATTTTTTAAATGAAAATATTTGATGTGTTGTTTACTTGATGATCGTTACCGAACCACTAACGATCTTCCTTCCATTCTTCGGATCAATGATATAATAATAGGTTCCTACGGGCAGGGCTTTACCATTCACATTACCATCCCATTCCACATCATAACCCACCGAATAAAACACTCGCTGTCCATACCTGTTAAACACTTCAATGCTCGCGCCCGGATAACTTTCCAGGTACTTGATCCGCCAGGTATCGTTGATGCCATCTCCATTGGGTGAAAATGCATTCGGCACTTCGGGGGATCTCAGTACTTTAATAAAGATCTCATCACTTACCGAGCACCCACCGATACCCGTTAAGAAGAGTTTGTATGTGATATCATCCAGCGGTGTTGACTTTGGTGTGGCAATCGTTACTGAATCCAGGTAAAGAGAAGGTGTCCATAAAAAACTTAGCGAAGTGCCGTAGTAGTAAGCCGGCTTTATGATGACTTCTCCCCCATCCAATACTTTAAGACTTGGCCCTAACGTTAATTTTGGGTATGGATAAACAGTTACCTGTTTGATCATTGTATCGCTCACGCAACCTTGCGCGTTGAAGACATATAAACTGATATTGAAAATACCCGAATCACTGAACTTCTTCAACGGATTTTGCAGAGTGGATGTGACACCGCCTGCAAGATCCCAATTCCAGGCATTCGCTGCGCTGGTAATACCGTTGCTGTTATCCATAAAACGGATCGTATCTCCCATACACACTTTGGATGGTATGCTGGTGAAATCTGCTTTGGGTTGCGGGTAGATAGTGGTAAACGATTTCGTTACAGAATCCACACAACCATCTTTGGTAGTAATGATCAACTTTACATTATAAGGCCCCAATGCTGAATAGCGATGCGTCGGTGTTTGCACAGTTGAGGCAGATGGATCATTGGGATCATTAAAGTTCCATAGATAACTGAACAGTGCTTCAGAACCATCCGGTATGGTGGATACATTATTGAATTGCGCGCGGCCATCGGGCAAACAAACAGAAGGCGGTACAAAATCAACTTTTGGTAAAAAGTTTACTTTGACCGCCTGTGTGTTCAAAGCACTTACACATCCACTGTCGGTGATAATTTTTAAATTCGCATTGTATATTTTGGCAGAAGCGTATACATGTGTAAATGCATTGGCGTTCGTATATGTTTTCGTGGTGCTGTCGCCAAAATCCCATATTCTCTGCGAGATATTGCTGAATCGCGCCAGCGAACTGTCTGAGAAAGTGATCGTGTTCTTCTCGCAGTCCGGTGAACTGATCGACCACTTCGCTATCGGTGAGGGCCATACCGTAATAGGCTGACTAATAGAATCACGGCAACCTTTGTCCGAAACATGCAGGTATTTAATTGAGTGTGTTCCCGTATCCGCAATCGCAGGATCAAATAAACCGGTTATAGCATTGGTAATCCCTTTTCCGAAATAGTTGGGCACACCAGGTACACTGCTCACCGTTGATGCCTGTGGTATGATCAAACGCGGGCTTGCATCGTTGCAGATATCACGTGGTTTTACAAAACTTACTTTGGGGCTGCGATTGAGCGTAACGATCTTAGTGACCGAGTTCTGACAGGTAGATGAATTTCCTGAAAAAGCAATCAGCTTAACACTATAATTAACCGTGGCCGGCGACTGGAAATCCGCATAAATAGTAGAATAAGATTTTTGATCAACCGGTGTTTCGTCAGGTGTTTTTTTGGCTGGGTTTCCAATAAGATCCCACACGATATCCAGCCGGGTCAGGTACCCGAAATCAACTGTTGATGTATTCACGATCCTGATAGAATCATTGCTGCAGAAGGGATTATTGGTTTGCACCACAAAATTGGCTTTCGGTGTCGGACCATTAACGGTCAATACCTGGAACAGTGAATCTGAACATCCGTTATTACTGGTAACTTTTAAAAGCGTTCTATAATCATCAGCCTTACTAACCAATACTTTCGCATTTTGTACCGTTGCATCTACGAACGTTGGCTGTGCATTGAAATTATTACCGGGTGAGATCGTCCACTTCCATACAAACTGTGCCTGGGACCCATCCGCAATTTTTGATGAGTCGGTGAAAGTGGCCGCTCCATCGGATACACATATTTCAGGCAATACAAATCCAACCTGCGGCAAAGGGTTGATCCTGGTTGTTGAAACTACCGTATCACTCCTGCATCCCTTATCTGTTTCTACCATCAACCTCACATCATAGCTGCCCCATACAGTAAACACTTTCGTGAATGGAGCACCGTTGGCTGTGTCTTTTAGGGTACTATCTTTAAAATTCCAGTTCCATCTTTTAAGTGTGCCCGCGTTGGCCGTTGACTGATCGGTAAATGTGATGGCTCTTGCTTCGCATAAAGGAGAGGACAAAGAAAACAAAGCGGTAGGCAAAGGATTTACGACTACTGATCTTGTTACGGTATCGCTGCTGCATCCTTTGTCTGTCAACACAAATAGTTTTACCGTTTTGGTTCCGGCAGACAGGTACAGGTGAATCGGGTTTGTTGCGGTGTCGGAACTTGCATCACCAAGATCCCAGTTCCATTGGGTGACCGTGTTACCGCTGCCATTACTTTTATCAGTGAAACGCGTTGAGTCTCTTAAGCAGTTTTCGTTATTCACAGTAAAATCTGCTTTTGCCTGCGCATATACAGATGCCAGTGTTTTTGTAGCTGTCTGCACACAACCGTTTTTTGAAGTAACGGTTAGCTTAACATCAAAAGGGCCGGCAGACAGGTAATGATAAACAGGATTTGCAATTGTGGACACTCCTTTACCATCTCCAAAATCCCAGGCATAGGTAAAACCACCTGACCCATCACTAATAACGGTTGAATCGATAAAGTTTGCAGTACCTGATGGCAGACAAACAACAGGTAAATTAAAATTAGGTTCCGGCGTCGGGTGTATGGTGATGGATTTGGTAAAAGCATTGCTTTTACAACCGGTATTATTTTCTACTACCAGGCTCACAGTATACACGCCAACTGTATTGTATGTTTTGGTTCGAGAGGCGTTTGTGGTTAATGTATCAGCAGAACCATCTCCATAATCCCAATACCATTTAACGATGCTACCCGAGGCAATGGTTGATGAATCAATAAACGTAAGGGTTTTACCAATACAGGTAGAATCGTTCATCACGAACCGTGCTATTCCGGAAGCGGAGATCTCCAAGGGAATCGTGGTATCGCCGATACATCCGAAATCACTGATGGGTCTGTAGCGGATATTGTAGGTTTTTGCTGCAGTAAAAAGATGAGAAGGATTTTTTAAAGAATCGGTTGTGCCATCATCCCAATACCACAAACCATTTACAATTGTGCTGTTTCCCAGGTTGGTGGAGGAATCTGTAAAACTCACCGGGTCAGTGATACACCTGATGGGGTTAACAGAAAAATTAGCCCTGGGAGCCTCACTGATGACAATAGGGATATCATACTCGGCATTGATATTGGCACAGCCATCCGGCGATGGATTACTTGCGTACATTTTGATCGTATCGGTACCTGCCCTGGAATACATGAAAGTGGTACTTCCATTACCGTTAGACGGACTGTAATAATATAGGTTCTGCCCGCCGATAACGGGTGTGCTATCTGCCTGTGGTGTTCCGTAGTTAAGTGTGGTGGCAGGTGAGATATTTCCGCTGGTACCAAAATCCCAGGTAAGGCTTGTAGGTTGATAGGAAAGCGGCACAGAAAACTGGAACGGCGTATTTACACAGGTGGCTGCAAAACTTAACCTGGCGTACGGGTTTTGAAAGATGGGCGTATAGAGGTCTTTGATGTTTGTGCCGGCGTTGTAGCCGTAGCTTTCGGTTTGGCCGAAGCCATAGGCAATTGCATTAAAACCGGTATCGGAATACAACCTGTGAGAGCCTGAACTTACGGAAAGACTTGCATAGTAGTATTTGGCATCGCGTGGGTGAGGCAAAAAACTGCTGGTTTTTGAAACACCATCCAGGGTGAAACTGGTGATGCCCCCTTTTTTGATAATTACATTGATGTAATTGTTAACGATCATGAACTTAGTCGCTGAATACAACGTGATATCATTGATCGTCTGTTCCACCGGGCTTAAATAGATCATTTCGGGATCGCCGTAAGCTCCTGTATTTCCGTCCTGTCCAACAGTAGTGCAAAACTGCGCCACATTAATAGGCTTATCTGATTCGATCAGGTTCCACACACCTCCGGTAATATTCCCAACGGACTGGCCGTTTCCGGGCGTTGTAAGTGGTGTGGAGTTTTTCAATTCATAGAAAAAGTTTCTCTGCAGATAGGAAGCCGGTAGTAAACTACCGTTAAGATAAACTTTAGTAGCAGGATCGGTAACACAGATGCGGTAGTAATTATTAGCCTGAGAAGTTGTAGGCGATGTTAAATACTTTAATCCCCAGGCACTTGCCGGAAGAGCCTGGGCAAACAAATTGTCGGCACTCCCTCCGGCAGTTCCGCCAATACTCATTTTACCGGCACCGCAAAAAACGGCGATCTTTTTACAGGTACTGCCGGCACTGATAGTTCTGATCCTTGTTCCGGTCAGGTCCGTCCCTACTAAATTAGTGGTTGTGCCCATCAAATTATACACCTGCCCCTGGTTTAGTGTAACGGTAAATGGTGAAGTGCCCCTATTATTTTTATTCGCAACTGAAGGTGTTATTTCTACGGTTGTATTGTCTTCAACCGCAACCACAAAAGCAAATGAATTGGCAAAAGTGGCGTTTGATGATTGGTTATAATCAATCACTTAATAATCTTTTCCCAATGTATTGGTCGGGAATAAAAGAGATGCCCCTGAGACGCTGCTATTATATATATGCCCATAGGCAACAATATCAACATCGCTGTATACATGTATTCCGCGATTGTACAGGCCGGTGTCGATAATTCTTGCATCCTGTGTACCTGATTTAGGTAATGGATTAGAAACGGTTACCTGGTTTGCAACAACAGTATATGTTTGTTTGTATCCGTTGGCGGGCATCTCAACTGTTACGGTCGCGTTCTTGTTTGAGGTGAAGTACAGGATCATATCCTGTTGATTTAGCTGGGCCGTCGGCACACCTGCTCCCATATTAACGTGAAACCCATACCCCAACCAGAAATCCTTCCCTTTATTTGAAAAATTCTGGCCTACGCTGAAGAAATGACCCAGGAGCAGGAAACAACAAAACAGCATTCGGGTACTCTTCATCTCAGATTCATGGGGGTTAGCGGCCAATGTTTTGGTTAACAGAACGTTGAAAGTAAGGCATCTCTGCAAAACAGCCGCTTTAAGAGTCATTAAAACGGCAGAATGTTGTCCGTGCATCAAAATTTTAAGGTCATTTACAGAATAGGATCATCGAGAATTTATTTTGATCACAAAAATTGGCTTCTTGCGTTAAAAACCGGAACTTCTATTTTCCTCCAGCAATGCTTTTTGCCGATGGCCCACAGCAGAAAATCAGGTCAAGAATAGAAATATTCGGTACAAAGCCGATCCTGTCCTCAAACACCTGTGTATACCGCAGATCCCGGGGGCTATTCTGGTAGTTTTTGGGAAACTCAGTATTACGCAGGTCGGTAACTTCCGGTGGATATTCTTTCACGTAAGTATCAGTCAGGCATAAACTGTACTGCATTTTGAGGACAGATTTCAGCCATTCAAGGATCGACAGGTTCAGATCCAACAGGAAGGTTTCCTTCTTTTCAAGCAAGCCCCAAACCGCATCCCTGTAAAACTCAAAGAAGGGCGAACGGCTGTAACACGACTCAATGGTTCGCCAATGTTGTACCTGCCAGTTGGCTGAGTGACTGATCCTGACATCTTTCATCAGCTCTTTTTGTCCCCGTCCTTTTTCCAGCGGAACCGATAAATTAACCAACCCATTACTCCCCGCCACCATGCACCGGTTGCGAAAACTCATTTTTTGGTAGCTCTCATATTGTTCAATTTTGATATTTGAAAATTGAAACAAAGTGTTTATGTAGTTGATTGTTCCAAAATATTGAATATCAATTATTAAGTGTTCTATATTTTTTATATTATCAATCATTTCTCGAATGTTCAAA
>JAQBNJ010000429.1 GCA_028288645.1 Sediminibacterium sp. | reverse complement strand
TATCCATTTCCACAGTTTATGTTTTTGTATAAACCTGTGGGCCTGGAAATACGCCTGTATGCCAATAATCATTTCTTTCAGCACAAATGGGGGAATTAGGTTGGCAAAGTTAACACATTCAGTAGTTTTATGGTCATGAAAGCTATAACGTTCAGGCATTCCGATAAATTGCCCATAGAATTTTACCGGCAGAAAAATGTTTGCACTATTGCAAGAGCGTTGATCGGGAAAGTATTAGTAAGCGTATTTAACAATATTGAAGCAGCTGGACGAATTGTTGAGACTGAAGCCTACAATGGCGCCATTGATAAAGCTTCACACGCGTGGGGCGGCAGGAGAACGAACCGCACGGAGATCATGTATGCGGCAGGTGGTGTGGCGTATGTGTACCTGTGTTATGGCATACATCATTTGTTTAACGTGGTAACGAATGAGAAAGATACACCTCACGCAATATTGATAAGAGGAATTGAACCTTTGATCGGGATAGACCATATGTTGCAACGTACAGGAAAGTTACGATTAGATAACACTTTAACACGGGGCCCTGGAAACGTATCAAAAGCATTGGGCATTTATACGCAACATACCGGGTTGAGCCTACTGGATGATGAACTGTATATTGCAGATGATGGTTTCAGAATAAAACCATCGCAAATAATAGCAACGCCACGGATAGGTGTAGATTATGCAGGTAAAGATGCATTGTTGCCATACCGTTTTATTGTAAAAGACAATCCCTATGTTAGCGGAAAAAAATCCTGAACGAAAAATTATATTTGATTCATTGTTAAATCATCTCCATGATAAATAAAATGATCTCCCTGTTTGTAACGATGTTTGTTTTGCTTACTGTGGTCTCAGCACAGGCAGGGAAAATAATTCGTTTTGCGTCTGCCAATGCAATGTTCCCCGATACCGCAAGAGCAAAGGGGCATGATTATAACGGAAAGCACTATGATGCGGCAACTAATTACAGCGATAGCAGTGTATTGATCTATGTGCCCAAAAACTTTATTGTTACAAACCGGATCAATCTTGTTTTCTGGTTTCATGGATGGGGTAACAGCATAGATAGCGCGGTTAAACAATACCAGCTGCTTGAACAGTTTGATGCATCAGCCAGGAATGCTGTTTTTGTTTTTCCCGAGGGGCCAAAAAATGCGCCTGACAGTTATGGCGGCAAACTGGAGCAGCCATTTGTGTTTCAGCAATTGGTAAGAGAAGTAGGACAAAAGCTTTACGAGAATAGGGTGATAAGGGCCAAAAGGAATTACAACCAGCTTGATCAGTATGATATCACATTGGCGGGACATAGCGGGGCCTATCGTGTGATCAGCCGCATCGTTAATAAAACACCTGTGAATGAAGTAATACTGTTTGATGCCATGTATGGCGGCAATGATGCCTACCTCGAATGGTTGTCGGTTCCGGAACACCGGTTCATTAATATCTATACAAAGGATGGCGGAACGTTTGATAATAGTCACCTGATCATGAAGCAACTGACAGATTCATTGCATGTTCCCATGGTGTCAGTTAATGAAGAAGAAATAAATCAAGATCTTCTCCGCAGCAATAACAAAGTGTTTATGTATAGCAGCAAAGCGCATAATGAAGTGATCACCAATAACCGCAACTGGGAACGTTTCCTGCGGAATATACCTGCTAAAAAATAGTGTAAACACGGTGGTGCACTAATAAATGTCTTTATAGATTAACGCATTAAAATATAGCCATGCGTAAATCTACTACAACTTATCCTGCCAAAATAATTCAACGGATATTTTTTATCCGGATGCAGAAAGTGATGTTTGATTTTGATCTTGCCGAAATGTTTGGTGTTGAAACACGTGTACTTAAACAGGCGGTAAGGAGAAATCTCGATCACTTTCCCAAAGACTTCATGTTTCAATTAACTAAGAAAGAATTTCATGAGGTTATCACAAATTGTGATAACCTATTACAGCTAAAATATGCGCCGGCCTTGCCGATGGTATTTACAGAGCAAGGGGTATCTATGCTTTCAGGGGTATTAAAAAGTAAACAGGCAGTGAAAGTTAATATCTCAATTATGCGCGCTTTTGTTCAAATGCGACAATTATTGGAAGGAAACAAAGAACTCACCAGGAAAATAAATGAACTGGAGAAAAAATATGATGGACAGTTTAAGATCATTTTTGACGCGATCAAAACATTGATACAGCAAAAACAACAACCTCGGGAAAGAATTGGATTTCTAAAAGATAAATTATAAAAAAGGTGGTATCACAATTTGTGATACCACCTTTTCAACTATATCAAAAACACAATTAGAATTTAGGACAGTTCACCGGCCTGTCAGTAGATGGCCTGTGAATATAGATCAGCGATATCTCGATCCCACCCCTGTTCTGCGAAGCGGTCTTGAGTGAAGAACTGTTATAATCGTATGTGATGCCCAGGCGAAAATCATCGAACTCAAGGCCGAGATAAGGAATGATCGCATCGTTAAAACGCAGCCAGCTTCCTACATACAGGCTGGTAGGTTTTGGAACATCAGGGTTGGCCATTAATTGAATAGCACCCCCCAGCATGGTCTCGGAAGCGCCACCCTGGAACATCTGCAAGGCGCTTACATGCATTGTGCTGTAGGGGCCAAGTGGAAAATAACCACCACCATG
>JAQBNJ010000397.1 GCA_028288645.1 Sediminibacterium sp. | reverse complement strand
GTGTGGATGCGAAGGCAGATGATATTGATAAGGTGAAAAGAGCCGTGTCTTTATCACATGAAAAATATTGTGGTGTGTCGGCAATGTTAGCAAAGCATTGTGCAATCAATTATACGATTGAGTTGGTATAATGGGCTGCGAGCTATGAGCCGTGAGCTGCGAGCTTATGGCTCATAGCTCAAGGCTCATAGCTCATAGCTCATAGCTTTCCTAACAATTCAAATCATTTATTCTGCAACCGTCCAAACAAAATTTCCGCGTACAACTCTGGATCACCGTACTGAGTGTGGTGTTGTTCTTTACAAAGATCATCGCTTACCAGTTCACGCATTCGCTTGCCATTCTTACGGATGCGTTGGAAAGTATTGTGAATGTGATCGCCGGTTTTATCGGGCTGTATAGTTTATATGTTGCTGCCAAACCCCGCGATCTTGATCACCCATATGGACACGGCAAAGCAGAATTTGTTTCTGCAGCCATTGAAGGCGGATTGATTGTTGCCGCCGGCGTGATGATCATTTATGAGACAGTTTTGAATTTCGTACAGGAAAGCCCTTTACAAAAATTAGATACTGGTTTATGGCTGATCGGCATCACGGCTGTTATTAATTTTATTGCAGGGGCGATCTGCTTAAATATTGGCAAACAAAACAATTCTCTTGCGCTACAGGCAAGCGGTAAACATTTACAAATAGATACTGTTTCAACTTTAGGAATTATCGCCGGCCTGGTCGTTATTTTATTGACTAAATTATACTGGCTTGATAAATTGATTGCCTTGGGAATGAGCGCCCTTATTATATACAACGGCTACAAGATCATCCGCGCATCGCTTGCGGGAATTATGGATGAGGCTGACATGAAACTCCTCACGCAATTCATTACCGTATTAAATGAGAACAGGCGTCCTAACTGGATAGATCTTCATAACCTGCGCGTGATCAAATACGGTGCATTACTGCATATTGATTGTCACCTCACCGTTCCCTGGTACCTGAACATACACGAGGCACATCTCGAGATAGATGAGCTGGCAAAACTTATCAAAAAACAATTTGGCGATGCGATAGAGTTGTTTGTACACACCGATGGCTGCCTGCCTTTCAGCTGCACCATCTGCACCAAAAACGATTGCCCCGTTCGCCAGCAACCCATGAAGGCAAGGCTGGAATGGACCTTGCAGGACATTATTGCGAACAGGAAGCACCAGTTATAACGTCATTTCGAACGAGCGAAGCATCAAGAGAAATCTGCCGGGGTGATGAGATTTCTCTCCGGCTTTTTGCGGCATCGAAATGACGTGAACATTCTTACCTTCGCTATCCTAACGAATCATATCACTCATATATTCAATCCCAAAAATCCCCGATCATGAAGGTTTGGAAAGATTACCAGGAACTACACAAGGACCGTTTCCTTAACGAATTACTCGAGTTATTACGTATACCCAGCATCAGCGCAAGAAGCGAACACAAAGACGACATGACGCGTTGCGCCGAAGCAGTGAAACAAAGATTACTGGAAGCCGGTGCGGATACTGTTACGATCTACCCAACAGCCGGCCATCCTGTAGTGTACGGAGAAAAAATGTTTGATGCATCCAAACCAACCGTATTGGTATATGGCCACTACGATGTTCAGCCTGCCGACCCCCTCGAACTCTGGAACAGCGGCCCTTTTGATCCTGTTATAAAAGATGGTAAGATCTATGCACGCGGTTCCTGCGATGACAAGGGCCAGTTTTACATGCATGTGAAAGCGTTGGAGACAATGACAAAAACAAACACTTTACAGGCTAATGTAAAATTCATTATTGAAGGGGAAGAAGAAGTGGGCAGCCCTAACCTCGCCACTTTTGTAAAAGCAAACAAAGAATTATTAAAAGCAGATGTGATATTGATCAGCGATACCTCTATGTTAAGCATGGATACACCTTCGATCGATATCGGCGTTCGCGGATTGAGTTATATAGAAGTAGAAGTAACAGGCCCCAACCGCGATCTGCATAGCGGTGTGTATGGTGGCGCAGTTGCTAACCCGGTAACCATGCTTGCGAAAATGATCGCCTCATGCCATGATGAAAATAATCATATCACCATTCCTGGTTTTTATGATGATGTGGTTGAATCAACTCCCGAAGAAAGAGCAAAAATGGCGCAGGCGCCTTTTAATGAAGAAGAGTATAAAAAGGACCTGGGCGTAAGCAGTTTATGGGGAGAGAAAGGATATACTACTAATGAAAGAACCGGCATCCGCCCAACATTGGAAGTAAATGGCATCTGGGGCGGATATACAGGCGAAGGTGCAAAAACAGTTTTGCCTTCGAAAGCATTTGCAAAGATCTCGTGCAGGCTGGTGCCCAATCAATCATCCGTTAAGATGACTGCGAAAATTCTGGATTATTTCAAAAGTATTGCACCTGCGGGCGTAACCGTTAAAGCAGAGGAACACCATGGCGGCGAACCTTATATGACACCGATCGATTCAAATGCCTACAAAGCAGCGGCCAAAGCCATCAATGCTACTTTTGGAAAAGACCCCATCCCCGTTCGTGGTGGCGGAAGCATTCCGATCTGCGCTTTGTTCGAAAAAGAGTTAGGTATCAAGATCGTGTTCATGGGTTTTGGCCTGGACAGCGATAACCTTCACAGCCCGAATGAGAAATATGATATTTTCAATTTTTACAAGGGGATTGAAACGATACCGTATTTCCACCAGTTTTATGTTGAGATGAAATAATAAACACGAATTAGAGGACACGAATTACACGAATTTTTACGAAGCTTGCTCCCAAAGAATTCGTTTCAATTTGTGTATTCGTGCTTTGAAATTCGTGCCAATTCGTGTAATTCGTGTTTAAGAATTCGTGTTCATGGAAAAAGAAAAACTCCGCATCGATAAATACCTCTGGGCCATCCGTTTATTCAAAACGCGGAGCCAGGCGGGGGACGCATGCTCGAAAGGAAAGGTGAAACTGAGCGGTGATTCTGTAAAAGCTTCGCGCATTGTAAACATCAACGATGAATACGAAGTAAAAACAGAAACAAAAAAATGGGTAGTAAAAGTAACCGGTCTCTTACACAGCCGCGTTCAATACGCCGAAGCCATAAAGTATTATACCGATATCACACCACCGGAAGAACTCGACCGCATTAAATTTGAAGCCGCCACTTTTCAAACAGGTAAACGTATGAGCAAGATTGGCCGTCCAACAAAAAGAGAAAGAAGGGATCTGGGTGGTTTTATGGAACAATAAAATAACTTATGAAAAACAAATTATTGCTATTGGTTTTTTTAGTGCTATGCACTACCAGTGTAAAAATTTACGGACAGGCCGCAGACACATCTCAAGTGGTATTAGATCCTGAAAAAAAAGCTGAGTTTTCAGGTGGTGTAAATGCCTGGATAAAATTCCTGGAGAAGAACCTTGATCGTGATCTGATGTATAAAAAAAGTGCACCACGTGGTGCATACAAAGTACTCGGCAGTTTTCTTGTTGATACGATTGGGCAGGTTGTTGATATAAAAATCGAGTTGGATCCGGGCTACGGCGCAGCGGATGAATTTATACGGGTGCTTAAATTAAGCAGTAAAAAATGGATTCCGGCTTATGATAAAGGCAAAGCAGTTCTGTTCCGCCATAGGCAATCCTTAACGCTTG
>JAQBNJ010000389.1 GCA_028288645.1 Sediminibacterium sp. | reverse complement strand
TTCCCTGATCGTGTCTTCCGTAATATCAGTAGGTATTTTGGCCGATTTTTTATACCAGGAGATCCAGATGATAGCTGTTGAAGGTAATTTTTTGATCAGTTGATGAAATTGCTTGTCCAGGTCTTTTTTCGAAGTCGCGAAAAGATGCACAAAATCAGCTTTCCCGCTTTTTATTACCTGTTTGCTGATATCCGTTTCCAGTAGCTGGAAATAATCCGCTGGTGCGCCTACCAGTAAAACCTTCATTTCGGGCTTGATTCCTAACTTTTGCACAAGGGGTGTTCCCGAATAGCCTGATGTAGCCATTTAGCTGATTTTTAACCTGTTAGCATTTTTTCGCATAGCTGAATTCACACTCCGGCGGCCTCCATGCACCTGTTATCCACAGAAATTCACATGATTTAGGACTTTTTGATTCAAAAAAGGCTTTAAAGTCTTGCCTGCAGTGCATTACAGGTCAATCATTTGTGTGGATAAATACAAATGGCCCAAATTGGGTTTAAAAGTGGTAAAAAGTGTTATTTTGTGTCAACAAGTGGTAATCTTGGAAATATTTATTCACTAATGATCGGATTTCACGGAGAATATGAGGCTACGGTCGATGCGAAAGGTCGCTTCCTGCTTCCGGGCGGACTGAAAAAACAGTTGCCTGAAGGGGAGACGCGCTTTATCCTCAGCCGTGGGTTTGAAAAATGCCTCACGTTATATCCAATCAAAAGTTGGGAACAAATTATTTCAAAGATCAGCCAGTTGAATGATTTCGACCCAAAAGTACGTGAATTCCGCCGTCAGTTTTTGGGTGGAGCAACCGAAGTGGAACTGGATTCTGCGAACAGGATGTTGCTTCCCCAAACACTAAAGGAATTTGCGGGGTTAGGCAAGGACATTGTTCTGGCCGCCGCACTTGATAGATTCGAGATCTGGGATGCCGGTAAGTACAAGAAGCTCTTTGAGGATTTTTCACCCGAGGCCTTTAGCAGTTTGGCGCAGGAAGTGATGGGAGGTAAAAATGTTGAATGATGAATTATGAACGCTGAATGAAAGTAACAGAAGACAAAATGGATGCAGAAAAAAAATCAACCATCAGTCACCAGCCTTCAGAAAATGATTATCACGTTCCTGTCCTATACCATGAAACCTTAACAGGCTTAGCCATTCAACCCGATGGTGTGTATGTGGATTGCACATTTGGTGGTGGTGGCCATAGCAAAGGAATATTGGAACAGCTCGATGCTAAAGGAAAACTGATCGCTTTTGACCAGGATGCTGATGCACAGAAAAATATGCCCGATGATAACCGCGTAATTTTTGTGCCGCAGAATTTTCGTCACCTGCAACGCATGCTTCGTTTACACAAGATAACTGAAGTAGATGGCGTGCTTGCTGACCTTGGTGTCTCCAGTCATCAATTTGATGAAGGCGACCGCGGTTTCTCGATCCGTTTCTCCGGCCCGCTGGATATGCGTATGGACAGAAGACAAGGCTCTACCGCTTCTGATATCATCCGCACATACAATGAGCAACAGTTGCATAAACTGTTTGAGCAATATGGCGAAGTAACCAATTCAAAAACATTGGCCAAACATATTGTGCAGGAACGGAAACATTTGCAGTCGGCAACTATTGAACAGTTCAAAGCGCTGATCAGTCCCGTGGTGAAAGGAAATCCCAACAAGTACCTGGCGCAGGTATTCCAGGCTTTGCGAATTGAGGTGAACGATGAGATGGGTGCGTTGAAAGACATGTTACAGCAGGTTCCTGCTGTATTGAAACCGGGTGGCCGCGTTGCCATCATCACCTTTCATTCTATAGAAGACAGGGTAGTGAAGAATTTCTTCCGCCAGGGTAGTTTCGACGAAACTCCTGATAACCCCTTTATGTCTATTGCGAAAGAAGAAGTATTTAAAATAGTTACCAAGAAACCGGTTACAGCGAGTGATGAAGAGTTAAAAAGAAATAACCGAAGCAGGAGTGCAAAGCTAAGGATCGCGGAAAAGGTATGATTTCGAATATGATTTCACGGACTAGGTTTTCTCCCATAGGGAGAATATATCGGTAGCGATGAATAATGAACAGAATGTTGAAGAGTGCGACGCAACGATGCCAAATTGAAATACAAAAGCCGGTAACAAAAATAAATGTCAGAACAGGTAAACGATAAAGCAGAAAAAGTAAACGATAAAACAAACAAGAACCCGTTAAAAGGCTTGTTCAATTATCAATGGATCGTGAAGAACATTCCATTTTTTTTGTTTTTATCAGCATTAACGGTTTTATATATCGCGAATGGGCACAGGGCCGATAAAACCATTCGCAGGATCAACAGCACCACCGTTGAACTGAAGGACCTGCAATACGAATACAAAACGCTGAAGAGTGAAGTGATGTTCAGAAGCGAAGAAAGACAAATTGTGAAAGCATCAGAACCCTTAGGGTTGAAAGTGCTAAAAGAAACACCAGTGCGCTTAAGGGCAATTAATAATTAATAGTTAGTAATTAATAATTATTAGAGCCTTGCAAATGTTGAACGAAATTATTAACTATTAACTACTAATTATTAATTAAAGCTCTTGGATGTAAAACGCGACATACTATGGAGAGTTTACCTCAGTTATATACTGGTGGTGATCGCCTGTGTGGCCATTTTTGGGAAAGCGATATATATACAACAGGTGCAGGGATCGCATTGGCGCAGTATGAGTGACAGCCTGCATCAGAAATTAGATGAGATAGAAGCAGAACGCGGAACGATCTATAGTGAAGATGGGCAGATGTTGAGCACAAGTATTCCGCAATTTGATATCTACATGGATTTCAGGGTGGAATCGTTGCACCAGAAAAACGGATTGCTGTTCCGTTCTAATATTGATTCGTTGAGCGAGCGTTTGGCTGATCTTTTTAAAGATCAATCAGCGGGTGAATACAAGGCTTTATTACAACAAGGATATAAAGATGAGGAAGGCTATTTTTTATTGAAGAAGAAAATATCGTTCAGGGAATATGAACAGCTGAGAACTTTCCCGCTTTTCAAATTGGGAAGATATAAGAGTGGATTGATCGCCAATGAAAAAACGATACGCCTGAATCCTTACCAGATGCTTGCTTTCAGAACGATCGGCCTGGCGCGTGATTCTAACAAAGTGGGATTGGAAATGCGCTACGACAGTTTATTGAAAGGAAGGAACGGAAAACAATTTGTACGAAAAATTGCAGGTGGTGTAAGTGTTCCTGTAGATGATACCTACGAGATAGAACCTGAAACAGGAAAAGATATTATAAGTACGATCGATGTTTTTATCCAGGATGTGGCAGAGAATGCATTGATGAAAATGATGATCGGCAACGAAGCACAAACAGGTTGCGTGATCGTGATGGAAGTAAAAACAGGCAAAGTAAAAGCGATTGCGAACCTCGGAAAATGGAGTGATGGAACTTACAAGGAGGATTATAATTATGCCATCACTCCAACAGAACCCGGTTCAACATTTAAGCTGGCAACGATGATGGCTTTACTCGAAGATAAAAAAGTTCGGCTGACCGATATGGTAAACATCGAAAACGGTGTATGGAAAATTAATGGGCAAACTGTATATGATTCCGAACAGCGTGGTGAATATGATGTAACAGTAAAAAAAGCGTTTGAAAAAAGTTCAAACGTTGGCATGGCAAAACTGATCTGGAACAACTATTCGAATAATCCGACGCAGTATTTGAAGCACTTGTCGAAAATGAGAATGGACACTATTACCGGGATCGATCTCTCGGGCGAGATCAGGCCGGTTGTTTTTAAACCCGGCAGCAAATTGTGGGGGCCAACCACTTTGCCATGGATGGCATTTGGTTATAATCTTTTAATCACTCCGTTACGAACGGCTGTTCTATACAATGCAGTTGCTAATAACGGAAGGATGATGCGTCCTTATTTGGTGAGTGCTGTAAAAGATGAGGGCGTATTGCTTCAGCAGTTTCAACCGAATGTGGTTGATGAAAAGATCTGCAGCGATGAAACACTTCGTTTGCTACAGGAATGCCTGGAAGGTGTTTGCATAGAAGGAACCGCTGCCACACTTTTCAAAGGCACACCTTATAAAGTGGCAGGTAAAACAGGAACCGCATTGGTAGCGAATGGAAACCGTGGGTATGCTGACCAGATCTATCAATCAGCTTTCGCAGGATATTTTCCGGCTGATGATCCGCAGTATACATGTGTTGTGGTAATTAAAAATAAAGCACGTGCTATAAAACACCACGGCGCAGATGTGGCAGGACCCGTGTTCAAAGAGATCTCTGACAGGTTGTACAGCACTTATATCAAACAAAGTAAAGTGCAGACAGCACAGTTACGAAAAAAAGACAGCAGCCTGTTCAATTACACCGGTATTAAACAGGATATCACTTTTATCAATAAAAAAATGGGATTGGTTTATTCCGATTCAACAGGAAGAACAGATGAGTGGATCAATATGAACG
>JAQBNJ010000378.1 GCA_028288645.1 Sediminibacterium sp. | reverse complement strand
CTGATATTTGATTTGGAGCTTGTTGAGATTACGGGAAGCAAGTCGTTGATCATAATGCCGTAAGAACCGTTTGTGGTTTGGAGTTTGGGGTTTGTGGTTGGATTGCGATCAGTGTATAGCCACCGCTTAGTTACAATTAATAAAACGAGCCTGATACATTTTTATCAGGCTCTTTGCATTTAATAACTACAAACCACAAACCACAAACTACAAACCACAAACTATCTTCTGCTCATCCACCATCCCAACCAGATCCCGCACAATCCCCAACTCGCTAATGCATCGATCAGATGAGCGCGGACATCGAATAGTTTGTACCAGATGAAATTATTGTAGGGTTCATTGATGAACACGATCAGGCCGGTGAAAATACAGGCAAGAAAAATATTGAAGAAGCTTGGTTTGGCCCACTTACCAAGGATCCAGCAAAGCAGCCACACCATTACAACCGTAGCTACAAAACCACGGAACATATTCATGTACATATCATTCATGTTGCCATTAAATGATTTGTGGTATTGGATCGAAGCCCAGGGTTTGCCATTCATTTTTTCGCCAACCTTGGTTGCTTCTTCCATGGAACTGCCTTTGGGTACTGTGGGCATGAGGTACCCACCTTCCTTATCAAGCGTGGCATTAAGAAAACGCATGATAGTGTCCTGTTTGGGCGTGTAATCCTGTGAAGGCCGGTGAAGATCGAGTGCTGTCCATGAGATCGTTTGCCAGATAAAAATGAGCAAACCGCCAACAATGGCGCCAATAAGTGATTTCTTCATATGGGGTGTTTTGGTTTGGGTAACAAAATATAAAACGCTTCTTGTATTTGCAAGGGGAAGAGACAGTTTGTTGTTTGTTGTTTGTGGTTTGTGGTTAGGCGGTGCAGAAATCCTGTGAAGTTGTAACACTCTTTTATTAACTTCCAACACGCAACCACTAACAACTAAAGACAACAAACGACAGACAACAAATCAAAATGAAAGATTATCCATATACAGTTGTTGAACGTTTTATGCGTTACGTGCAGATAGATACACAAAGCGATCCGCAAAACAATTCACATCCCAGTTCTGAAAAGCAAAAAGACTTATCACAATTGTTGGCCAAAGAATTATTGGAGATGGGTATTGGCGATGCACACACGGATGAATATGGTTATGTGTATGCAACCATTCCTGCAACCACAGACAAAAAAGTACCCGTAATATGTCTTTGCAGTCATGTAGATACAGCGCCTGATTGCAGCGGCACAAACGTGAAACCCATTCTGCATACATCTTACGATGGCCACGATATTGTTTTGCCTGATGATGAAATGCAGGTGATCAAGGCAGAGGAATATCCTTATCTGAAAGAACATATCGGTAACCGTATTATTACAGCAAGCGGCCTTACTTTATTAGGAGCGGATGATAAAGCCGGTGTTGCGGAGATCATGGATATGGCGCATTACCTTGTCACACACCCGGAAGTCAAACACGGCACGATCAAAATTTTATTTACACCCGATGAAGAAGTGGGACAGGGCACCGCCAAACTCGACCTCCAAAAACTGGGCGCTGAATTCGCCTACACATTAGACGGTGGGGAACTCGGTACGTTTGAAGATGAAACTTTCAGCGCCGATGCAGTAACGATCACGATCCACGGTGTGATCTCTCATCCCGGTTATGCAAAGGGAAAAATGGTAAATGCTTTAAAAATAGCAGGAGAGATCTTATCGGCCCTGCCAAAACAGGAATGGTCGCCTGAAACAACAAATGAAAAACAGGGATTTGTTCATCCATTACATATTGATGGACTTGCAGAAAAAACAGTGTTGGAATTTTTGATCCGCGATTTTGATACGGCACAATTAGCCGTGCATGAAACAAGATTGAAAACATTGGCAGAAAATATTCTTACTGCTTATCCTAAAGCAACCATGCAATTTGAGATACAGGAGCAGTACCGCAATATGAAAGAAATACTGGACCAATATCCGCAGATCACCGCATATGCAGAAGAAGCCTATCGCCGTGTTGGCTTAACTGTAGTGAAAGAACCTATCCGCGGCGGAACAGATGGAAGCCGGTTGAGTTTTATGGGATTGCCCTGCCCGAATATTTTCACCGGTATGCAGGCCATTCACAGCAAACATGAGTGGATCGGCGTGCGGGATATGGAAAAAGCAGTGGAGGTTTTGGTGGAGCTGGTGCAGGTTTGGGCAGAGGGCGAGGCGAATATTGAATAATGAATGATGAACAAGGAATGTTTAAGTGAGAAAACTACAACGGAGAAACGGGATAAAAGCTTTTCATCATTCAATTTTTGCGGTAAACGGCTTTTGTGTAATAAATCTTTCTTTTTAACGACTAACCTTCTAACTTACATCAAAATTCATAACGATGAATATTCTTGCACAATACTGGTGGGTCTTAGCCATCCTCGTCATCGTGTTCAGCGGGCTGGTTACCGTAAACCAGGGAACCATAGCCGTGATCACCATGTTTGGTAAATACCGCCGCATTTTACGCCCCGGTTTAAGTTTCAAGATACCTATACTGGAACAGGTATTTAAAACGGTCAGCATTCAGAACCGTTCGGTTGAACTTGAGTTCCAGGCGGTAACGCTTGACCAGGCGAATGTATATTTCAAAAGCATGTTGCTCTATTCCGTTATTAACCAGGATGAGGAGTCGATCAAAAACGTGGCGTTCAAATTTATCAGTGATAAGGATCTTATGCAGGCATTGATCCGTACCGTGGAAGGAAGCATCCGCGGATTTGTGGCCACCAAAAAGCAGGCGGAAATATTGTTGCTCCGCCGCGAAATAGTTGAGTTTGTAAAAGAACAGATCGATCTGTCGCTGGAAGGATGGGGTTATCATTTGCAGGATCTGCAGATCAATGATATCACATTCGACCAGGTGATCATGGAAAGCATGAGCAGGGTGGTTGCCAGTAATAACCTGAAAGCTGCCGCAGAAAATGAAGGCCAGGCATTATTGATCACAAAAACAAAAGCCGCCGAAGCAGAAGGTAACGCTATAAAGATCTCAGCCAATGCCGAGAAAGAAGCGGCCCGTTTACGCGGACAGGGTGTGGCTCTCTTCAGAGAAGAAGTGGCCAAGGGTATGAGCCAGGCCGCCGAACAAATGAAGCAGGCCAACCTCGATACCAACGTGATCTTATTCAGTATGTGGACAGAAGCCATTAAAAACTTCGCCGAAATAGGAAAAGGCAACGTAATATTCCTCGATGGTAGCCCCGAAGGAATGGAAAATAATATGCGCCAGATCATGGCGATGGTAAGGTTGAAAGAGATGTCGAAGACGTAGGAATTTTGAATGTTGAGCAAGGAATTTTGAATGTAGAAGTGCGTAACCGCCGTTATTGTGTCCTCACAATAACATTCGCAATCCGGCATTGTTGATCCGGTAACTAATAACGGCCATCCCGCACTTCAACATTCAAAATTCCTTGTTCGTTATTCAATATTCATTCCCCCCAATGTGTAAAAGCTTTCCTAAATTCCCACTGCGCCACCTTTTTATTCACAGTAATACCGTTCTTTCGTAGAAGCAGCTAATTTTAGCCTTACCTAAATTGTTAAGCGATGTTCGATCTGCTCCAGATAGATACCTTACAAAAAGTTGCCGGCGCTTTACCTGCCGCTGCCGAAAAAATATCTTTATGGTCGCTGCTTGAGAAAGGTGGATGGATCATGTATCCTTTGTACTTTTTGCTGGTGGCCGCTATTTTTGTGTTCATCGAAAGATTAATGGCGATCCGTAAAGCATCACGCATCGATCCGAATTTTATGAACATTATCCGCGATAATATCATCACTGGAAATGTAAGCGCCGCGCGTAACCTCGCAAAGAATACCAATAACCCGGTTGCACGAATGATCGATAAAGGGCTTCAACGCATCGGCAAACCGATAGATGCCATTGAAAAAAGCATGGAGAATGTAGGCAAGATGGAATTGTATAACATGGAAAAAAATCTTTCCATTCTCTCGCTTATCGCCGGTATCGCTCCTATGTTCGGGTTTCTCGGAACCATTGTAGGTATGATCCAGTTGTTCTATGGTATCGCCAGCTCGGGGCAGTTCACATTGAATGATATTGCCGGCGGTATCTATGTAAAAATGATCACCTCCGGAACCGGACTGATCATTGGTTTGCTGGCCTATATCGGCCACAATGCATTAACAACGCAGATCGATAAGACTGCCAATAAAATGGAAGCAGCAAGCGCAGAGTTTATTGATGTATTACAGGAACCGACGCGGTAAATCAATTAATAATTAATAGTTAGTAATTAATAATTATGAAAACAGTGATTGGCCGAGCAGCAGAACAAGAATTAAACATCGTTGCGTCGCACACTTGTACATATTACCATTACTCAGCAGTTTCGCACTGGTCAATTATTAATTATTAACTACTAATTATTAACTCATCTCATGAACATCCGGAAACGATTAAAAGCTCATCCCGAAGTGCACACAGGCGCATTGAATGATATTTTGTTCATTCTCCTGTTGTTCTTCCTGATCGTTTCTACATTGGCCAATCCCAACGTGATCAAAGTTTCCAACCCGAAAGCCAAGAGCGATACCCGATCCAAACAAACGGTTGTAATAACAGTGGATAAGGACCAGAACCTGTTCCTCGCCCAGAAAAAACTTACCATCGATCAATTAGAGGTTGAATTGAAAACCTACCTGGAAAAAGAGACCGATAAACCTTCCGTAGTGATCAACGGCGACAGCACCTCGCATCTCGGCACCGCTATCCGCGTGATGCAGATCATCAAAAAATTGGGAGCTACGCCGGTGATGGCGGTTAATAATAATTAGTAATTAATAGTTAGTAGTTAATAATTGTCCCTCCTCCCTGGAGATCTATTAATTGTTTCAGCCAACAACTATTGAGTAAGAAACACGCGCCATTCTATCCTTTCCCTGCATATCCTTCCGCAATTCAATAGTATAACCAAAGCTTTCATACAAGTCGGCAACATCTTTGCCTTGGGCTTCATTGATCTCTAAAAAAATGTAACCGTTTTTTGAAAGATGCGTTTTAGCGAAGGTTGCTATTTTCCTATAAAATAACAATGCATCTTCATCCGGCACAAACAAAGCAATGGAAGGCTCAAATTCAAGAACATTCTTAGCCATGCTGCTATGCTCAGATTGTTTGATATACGGAGGATTGCTTACAATAAGATCAACCACAGGAAGTTGGTTCC
>JAQBNJ010000335.1 GCA_028288645.1 Sediminibacterium sp. | reverse complement strand
CTGTTACAATATTTCGGGCCGCGTGATCGATCCTAAACTGCCGGTATTGGTTGACCTTTCGCCTGATTCTTTAAAGGAAAGTAAATTCACAAGCGTTTTCATCATCAATGACGAGAGTGGTGGAGGGATAGACGGGTCACTTACGAGTAACCTGGGTTATATTGAAAGCACTCATCTGCGCGAAAAATTATTGGCAACCAAACAGGACGACTATTTTAAAGAAATAAAAAAAGGATATACTCCTGACTTTGAATTAACTAACCTCACGGTTGATTCATTGAAAATATATGATGAGCCGGTAAGCGTTAAATACGATTTGAAGTTGAAATTCGGTGAAGAAGATGTGATCTATTTCAATCCTTTATTCAATGAAGCATGGAAGAAGAACCCGTTTACTTCGGCCGAACGCGTATATCCTGTAGAAATGCCTTACCAGATGAATGAGCTTTTTATACTTGATATGGAAATACCGAAAGGCTACAAAGTGGATGAAATACCCAGGAGCACGAGAATGAAACTGAATGACAATGATGGAATGTTCGAGTACATTGTTTCTGTAGGCAATGGACGAATACAGCTAAGAAACAGGTTGGCCATGAAAAAAGCAACTTTCTCCCCGGATGACTATGATACCCTGCGCGAGTTCTTTGGACAAATCGTAAAAAAACAAGCCGAGCAGATAGTGTTTAAAAAGATCAAATAAGTGTGTATGAAAAAGATCCTTTGTGTGTTGTTTGCCTGTTTACCCGGGTTCATGTTTAGCCAGGATTACCGGGCATCGCTGATACCGGATTCATTAAAACTGAATGCCAATGCAGTGAAACGGTTTGAAGAATTGCATATCATAATCAAAGGCATAGATAAAGCTATAATCAAACACAAGTACGCCATTACTGTGTTGAACGAGAATGGGGATGATTTTGCGTACTATGTCAATTCCTACTCAAACCTCAGATCCTTAAGTGATATATCGGGCCGCTTGCTGGATGCCGACGGAAAAGTATTGAAGACCATTAAGAAAAAGGATATATCGGATATGAGCACTTCCGATGATGAGACCATGCTCACCGATACACGGGTAAAACGCTATGCATTCTACAATAAGAATTATCCTTATACGGTAGAATTTGAAGACGAGCAGGACCTCAACGGAATCTTCCATCTCTCTGCCTGGCACCCGATAGAAGATGAAAAATTCTCCGTTCAGCAAAGCCGGTTTATTGTAGAGGTGCCGGCAGATTACCAGCTGCGTTTCAAACAACTCAACTATACAGGCAGTCCCGTAATAACAAACAACAAGAATACCATATACACCTGGGAAATGCTTAACCGGATGCCGATGATCACAGAGTTATACCAGCCGAGTGCATGGGATATAGCGCCCTTGGTCTTTATCGCGCCATCGCAGTTTTCTATTGCGAATTATACAGGTAATATGAGCACCTGGCAGGGGCTGGGGCAATTTGTAATGGAACTGAATAAGAAACGCGATGAATTACCTGAAAGCATCAAAGCCGAAGTTCACAAACTGGCCGATGGGATCCCAAATAAAACTGATAAGATAAAAGCCTTGTACAGTTACCTGCAGAAGAACACGCGTTACATCGGTATCCAGTTAGGCATCGGGAGCTGGCAACCTTTTGAAGCAAAATATGTAGCTGAAAAAAAATATGGCGATTGCAAGGCCCTGAGCAATTATATGGTGAGCCTGTTGAAAGAAGTGGGCATTAAAGCCTATTACGTATTGGCCACGGCGGGAGATGATAATGCAAAGCTTGTGGAAGATTTTCCCGCGCCTTATTATTTCAACCATGCGATCTGCTGCGTGCCTAATGGAAAAGATACCATGTGGCTTGAATGCACCAGCCAGACACAACCCGCAGGATTCATGGGATCATTTACCGGGAATAAAAAAGTATTATTGATAGATGAGGATGGCGGGCATCTTGTTTCAACACCTTCTTATCTTTCTGATGATAACAGGCAATACAGGCGGGTGAAAGCGACCGTTGATGCAGAAGGTAATATGCTGGCCGATGTGTACACGCATGCCACGGGCGAGCAACAGGAATCCATGCATGGACTGATATACGGTTCAACAAAAGAGCAAAGACAGAAATATCTCAACAATGTATTGAGCCTTCCTACCTATGAAGTAGATAAGTCTGATTATAAAGAAACGCCCGGCTCCATACCTTTTATTGATGAATACCTGCATGTAAAAGCAAGCAACTATGCAACGGTATCAGGAAAACGTTTGTTCATCACCCCAAATCTTTTTAACCGTTCGGGAACAAAGATGTCGCCGGATGCGGAGAGAAAATACCCGATCAAATTATCTTCTGTTTTTAAAGATATTGATACGATCCAGATTGCAGTACCGCCGGGCTATACACCCGAAGCCGTTCCGAAAGATGTAAGCATACAAACACAGTTCGGGAGATTCGATATTAATTATAAAGTGAATGATAACAGCATCGAAGTGATACGCTCACAGGTGCGCGACAGGCGGGAATTTCCTCCATCGGAATATCCATCACTGATCAAATATTTTGATGCGGTGTATAAGGCGGATCATAGCAGGATCGTGTTTGTGAGGAAGGAGGGGTAGACAGTTTACGAAAAGTGCGACGCACGATTTTGCAGTTTGTATGTGCAGAAGAAAAGCTGGAACGCAAAGGCCGCAAAGGTTTCGCAATGAACGCAAAGGTCTTCCTTGCGTACTTTGCGGTACTTAGCGTACTTTGCGTTCCAGCTTTAAACCCCATTTTTCGGCAATTTTATATGTTTTGTAGTGGCCCAAACACTATATACAGCCTGACAGCATACGCATTAGATATTACTTACAATTCGGCGGTATCAACGCATCAATCGACGCCTTAACATCCATATAAATATTCTTCTTCTCTTCATTCAGATCTCCCTTTGTAAAAATAAGCAACGCATATCCGCGACATAGATCGATCATTGGCCAGGTGCCTGTCATGCCGGGGCCGGCGATCAATGTGCCGATACCTTTTTCATCGGCTTCGAGTATCCATTGGCCGAGGCCGTAACTATAGCCCTCCATTCCTTTGGGAACATATTTCATCATAGGCGGCGTGGTGCGGATGGTGAGCATTTCGGTAATGGACTGTTCACTCAGTATTCTTTTGCCGTTGAACATTCCCTTATTCAATAACATGCTGAGAAAATTGATATAATCATTCGGCGATGAAAGAGCGCCTGCGGAGGGATTAACGGAATAGAAACTGGAAAAACTGGTGTTGCGCATCATGAGCGGGCGTGTGATGCGTTCCTGCATTAATTGTTCGAAACCTCTTTTCGCCACTATTTCCAATACGCGGCCGGCGATGTTAAGGCCAACATTGCTGTAACGGAACTCGAGGCCCGGGTTTGATTCGATCTCTTTTTTGGTAATGAAATTATCTACCTCTTCTTCAAGCGATGCAAATTTTTTGCCATTGGAATAATGGCCCGGATCGGCTTCAATACCTGTGAGGTGCGCCAGGCAGTCTTTGATGGTGATATAACCCTTAGAATATTTTGTGAAAAGCGGGATGTACTTGCTCACTTTATCGCTGAGTGAAAGTTTGCCCTGTTCAACATAACTCATCACCAATGCAGCCGTGAGCCACTGGCTCGCGTTCATGATCGGCGCCTGTGATTTGGCGGTGAAATCTGTGCCGATGGCTTTCTGCCAGATGATGGCCCCATCTTTATAAACAACTGCCACTACTTCACCACCCAGTTCTTTTGCTGCGGCTTCCAGTTTTGCATCTGCTTCAGGAAATTTGCTTACCACCTGCACCTGCTTGCGTTGTGCATCGGCGAACTGAAAGAATAGCAGGAAAATGAATACAGCGCTGACTTTTAAGCAGATGGAACAGTTTTTTAGAGACATATTTACCGGATTTGCGTGTTGGATTGTGATTTGCACTCAGGTTTACAATTATTTGAAAATTTGTAGCGAACGGCAGGTCTGCTTTGTGCTTTTGCAGCGTGCCGGCATTTGCTTTTCATAGCTGAATATAGATATAAAAGTACAAGTGTGCGACGCAAGAAAAGTTAAATAGCAGTATAGGAGCCGGCTACAAAAAAATCAATACATCATAAACAAACCCTGATATGAATTTAAACAATTATACAATTAAGGCCCAGGAAACCATACAGGCTGCCCAGCAGGCGGCTTTCAGTAGCGGCAACCCAAGCATAGAAACCAATCACCTCTTAAAAGCGTTGCTGGCTGATAAGGACAGTACCGTTGAATTCCTGCTGAAACGAAACAACGTGAACACCACATTTACCGAAAGCAAGGTAGATGAATCGATAGCTAAATTACCTAAGACACAATCAGGCGAACCCGCGCAAAATATGGGCCGCGACCTGAGCAATGTTCTGCTGAAAGCCAATAATGCATTGAAGGAATTCAAGGATGAATTTATCAGTCCCGAGCATTTGTTACTTGCCTTACTGCAAGTGAATGATGATACGGCAAAAACATTGAAAGCTGCGGGATTAACGGAGAAAGGATTAATCACCGCGATCAAAGACCTGCGCAAGGGCGATACCATTCAATCGCAGACACAGGAAACACAATTCAATACACTGAATAAATACGCGAAGAATTTAAATGAGCTGGCAAGACAAGGCAAGCTCGATCCCGTGATCGGTCGCGATGAAGAGATCAGGAGAACCTTACACATCTTAACAAGAAGAACAAAGAACAATCCCATTTTGGTTGGTGAGCCGGGTGTTGGTAAGACCGCTATTGTAGAAGGATTGGCCATGCGGATCATCAATGGAGATGTACCCGATAACCTGAGATCAAAAACCATTTTCGCGTTGGATATGGGGCAACTGATCGCGGGTGCAAAATACAAGGGAGAATTTGAAGAGCGTTTAAAAGGCGTGGTAAAAGAAATTACAGAAAGTGATGGAGAACTGATCTTATTTATTGATGAGATCCATACACTGATCGGCGCCGGCGGTGGCGAAGGTGCTATGGATGCCGCTAATATTTTAAAACCTGCCTTGGCCCGCGGAGAACTGCGCGCAATAGGAGCCACAACTTTAAATGAATACCAGAAATATTTTGAAAAAGATAAAGCCCTTGAGCGTCGTTTTCAGAAAGTGATCATTAATGAACCTACTGTGGAAGATGCGATCTCTATTTTACGTGGATTGAAAGACAGGTACGAAACGCATCACCATGTACGTATCAAAGATGAAGCGATCATTGCGGCGGTTGAATTGTCAACAAGGTATATGACCGACAGGTTCTTACCCGATAAGGCGATCGACCTGATAGATGAGAGCGCAGCGAAACTTCGTCTCGAAATGAATTCGATGCCGGAAGAGCTTGATAAATTAGAAAGACAGATCCGCCAGTTAGAGATAGAACGTGAAGCCATCAAACGTGAGAATGATGAAAGCAAACTGAAAGAACTAAACATACTGATCAGTAACCTCGCTGTTGAAAAAGATACATTGAAATCCAAATGGAAACAGGAGAAAGAACTGGTAGAAAAAGTGCAGACTGCCAAAGCCAATATAGAAGCACTTAAGCAGGAAGCGGAACAGGCAGAAAGAAATGGTGAATACGGAAAAGTTGCTGAGATCCGCTATGGAAAAATAAAGGAACAGGAAGCACAGATCACTGAAATAACAGCACAGATAGAAAGTTCAACAGACAAACGTTTGCTGAAAGAAGAAGTGGATGCAGATGATATTGCTTCCAATGTTGCCAAAGCAACCGGCATTCCTGTTGCTAAAATGTTGCAGAGTGAGAGAGAAAAATTATTGAACCTGGAAGATGAACTGCATGAGAGGATAGTGGGTCAGGAAGAAGCGATCACCGCTGTGGCTGATGCGATCCGCAGGAGCCGTGCGGGTTTGCAGGATCCTAAAAAACCAATCGGTTCATTCATATTCCTTGGTACAACCGGTGTGGGTAAAACAGAATTAGCGAAAGCTTTGGCAGATTACCTGTTTGATGATGAAAGCATGATGACTCGGATCGACATGAGCGAATACCAGGAGAA
>JAQBNJ010000308.1 GCA_028288645.1 Sediminibacterium sp. | reverse complement strand
AGACCTACAATGACAAGCGCTTCATCATTCATAATTCCTTGCTCAACATTCAATATTTCCTACCTCGCCCCCGGCGGGCAATACATCCTCAAATAATCCGTGTACAACTGCTGCAAATGCGCAGTCGTTCCTCTCCCTTCTGAAATTCCATGCGTGCGATTCGGGTAACTCATCAATTGAAACTGTTTGCCGTTTGCAATCAATTCATTGATCAGTTTTTCTGCATTATTGTAGTGCACATTGTCATCACCTGTGCCATGCACATACAATAAATGCCCTTTCAAATTTTTAGCGTAAGTTATGGGTGAGCCATTAATAAAATCCTGCATGTTCTCCTGCGGAAGGCCCATGTATCTTTCCTGGTCAATATTATCGTAAGTAAGCTGGTTGCCTACTGCTGCAATGGCGATGCCTGTTTTGTAGATCTCAGGATATTGGAACATCAGGTCAAGCGTTGCAGAACCGCCGCCGCTCCAGCCCCATACGGCTACACGGGAGGTATCCATGTAGGGACGTTTTAAAATTTCTTTTGCACCGAGCGCCTGGTCGCGGATATTCATGAGGCCGATCTTACGGTAAATGGATTTACGCCATTCGCGGCCCTTCGGTGCGGGTGTTCCGCGGTTATCGATGGTGATATAGATATATCCATCAGCGGCCATGCTTCCTTTGTACATACGGTTGTTGCCGGCTCCGTAGCTATCTTTTGCATTTTGCCCGGCAGGTTCGGTGTATACAAAAAATACAACAGGATATTTTTTTGATGGATCAAAATTTGTCGGCTTCACCATCCAGCCATCCATTTCAACGCCTTCTTCCGTTTTTACTTTGAAGAATTCGATGTTTGATTTACTCTTATCAGCTTTTGAAACGGCCGTGTTTACGTTATCGCCATTAAATGTTTTATGATCAGGCAGAGTTACCCATTCCCTGGAAGATGGTGTGTAATAATTGGAGAAAGAATGTTGTGCAAATTTTCCAGTAGGCGATACAGAATAACTGTGTGTTCCGTTCTGGTTGGCCGGAGACAAGCGTTCTGCCGTTCCAGTGCCATCCAGTTTCGTGCGATACAAATAACGCTGCGTGGCGTTGTCTGGTGTTGCATAAAAATAAACATAGCCTCCGGTTTCATCAACCGCAGAAACATTCATCACATCATAATTTCCTTTTGTGATCAATGTTTCATTTTTTCCATCGCGGCTTATGCGGTACAGGTGTTGCCATCCATCTTTTTCACTCGTCCACATAAATTCTTTGCCTCCACTCAGCCAGAATTTATCTGCCAATGAATTGGCGGCATCTATCCATGCGGCATCCGTTTCTTTGTAAATAGAATTTGACTTGCCTGTAACCACATCACAGATCATGATATTACTTTCATTCTGTTTGCGGTTGAGATGCTGTAATATCAATTGTGTGTTGTTGCCTGCCCATTCCATTCTGGGTACGTAGGATTGCAGAACAGGATCTGTTGGAAGGCTCATCCAGTTTGTTTTGGCCGTTGCAATATCTACTACGCCAATTTTATAAGGCGATGGCGGTTCTCCTGCACTTGGGTATTCAACAGGTACTGCAAAAGGATAAATGGAATCTGTGGTGTTGAGCATTAGGTAACTTTTCACTTTACTTGCATCTATCTGCCAATAAGCGATCTTTTTGCTATCAGGGCTCCAGCGAAATCCATCGAGGCAACCGAATTCTTCTTCATAGGCCCAATCAAAAGTTCCGTTGATCAGTTTACGTGTGCCGCCTGTTGTGAGTGGTGTGATCTTTCCGTTCGCAATATCTTCCACATAAATATTGTATTCACTCACATAGGCTACTTTTTTCCCGTCGGGAGAAAATTTAGCGAACATCAGCGATGATACAGGTTTTGTTTTTCCTAACTGTTTAAGCTTTTTATCTGCAAGATCCAGCACCCAATAATCCCCACGAGAATCCTGGCGCCACACTCTCTTGGTATTGGTATAGATCAATACTTTTTTATCATCGGCTGAAAAATAAAAATCACGAATGTTTAATGCATTTGAATCGGGATGCGGCTTCAGCAATGCTTTTGCTACAACAATTGTCTTAGCGAAAGAAGGGAGATCATTTTTTACAATATCACCTGCCTCGTTTGTGTAATAACTACCTCCATCACGTGTCCATTTAAAGCCCTGGGCGTTATTAGTTGTGCAGAAAAGTAACAGCGCTAAAAAGGGGATGTATTTTCTCATTGCATTCAGTTTTTGAATGCTTCAAGTTAAGGAAATTTTATGCAAACTGCTTACGTGGGGAAGAGGTTGTTCGTAATGTTACTGTTGATGTGAGGACACATCAACGGCCTCTGAAAGCAAAGGCGCAACGAAAAAAATCTTTGCGCCTTTGCACCTTGGCATCTTTGCGTGAAACCTTATATCAACGCATCCTGTAAAGAAGTTGTTTTAAATGAACTTTTTTTATCGTTGTATTTCTTAGCCGCATCAATAAAACTCACGAATAACGGAGCCGGCTTTTCAACCGTACTTTTTAATTCAGGGTGATATTGAACGCCTATAAAGAATGGATGTGTCGGGATCTCCATGATCTCCACCAATCCGGATTCAGGATTTTTTCCACTGGCCATCATACCATTCGATTCGAATTGCTCCATGTAATCATTGTTGAATTCATAGCGGTGCCTGTGGCGCTCACTGATCAGGGTTGATCCATAGATCTCATGCGCCAGGCTGTCTTCTTTGATCTCGCACGGATAGGAACCCAAACGCATGGTACCACCCATCAGCTTGATCTTTTTCTGTTCCTCCATCATATTGATCACCGCATGTGAAGTGGAAGCATCCATTTCTGTTGAGTGTGCATCTGTTAAACCCAATACATTTCTTGCGAATTCGATCACGGCCATCTGCATACCCAAACAGATCCCGAAGAACGGCAATCCTTTTTCGCGTGCATATTGAACCGCAACGATCTTTCCTTCAATGCCTCTATGGCCAAAACCGGGAGCGACCAGCAATCCGTCCAATCCATCTAATTTTTCTGCTACATTGTCTGATGTGATAAACTCGCTATGCACATTTACTACCTGCACTTTTACTTCATTGATAGCGCCGGCATGTATAAAACTTTCAAGAATTGATTTGTATGCATCCTGCAGTTCAATATATTTCCCGATCAATCCTACGGTCACTTTGCTGCGCGGGTATTTTAATTTATCAAGAAATCCTTTCCATTTATCTAATTGCGGATCGCCGTAACCCGTGAGGTTCAGTTTTTTCAGACAGATCAGGTCGAGTTTTTCACGTAACATCAGCAACGGTACTTCATAAATAGTGGAAGCATCCATCGCTTCTATCACAGCTTCCTGTTTTACATTACAAAACAAAGCGATCTTTCTTTTGATATCGTTGTTCAGCGGTTCTTCAGTACGGCAAACGATGATATCAGGATGTACCCCTGTTTCACTCAGCATTTTTACGCTGTGCTGAGTGGGTTTTGTTTTGAGTTCCTTGGCTGCTTTTAAATAAGGTATCAGAGT
>JAQBNJ010000293.1 GCA_028288645.1 Sediminibacterium sp. | reverse complement strand
AAGATAAACTAAAACCACCGCACGAAAAAGATCCTAATGGCGGCGATTACTGGCGACAGGCCGTCTTCTACAAAATATTAGTAGACAGGTACGAAGCAAAGAACTGGAATGTGGTAAGTACTGAATTCGATTTTATCGAACCAGATAAGAAAAAGCAATACCGGAAAGAAAAGATCGTTATCACGCCTGAAGATATCACTACCGTAACCCAACAGATAAAAACCGTTTGGCAGAAGATTCAGCAGCGTGATTTTTATACCGGCTGCGGTAAACCCGATTGCCACTGGTGCAATTTTGTAAAAGATAATCATATGGCTGTTGCGTTGCATGATCTAACCGAAGAGGAAACCATGGAATAGAATGAATGGCTACCAACTTGTTGATCAATCCAGCGTTTATAGAATCCATTCGTTTCAATTCGTGTAATTCGTGTCTACTCTTTTCGAATAGTGGCTGCACCCGCAAATTGCCCGGTGTCCGTCCTAATATTACGTTTCCCTTCACAATCCTTTTTGCCATTAAGCAGCCCGGTGTTCTATATTTGCGCTTACATGAAACGTTCGTTTACCTATCTCTTTATACTGGCTTGTTTGATCCTGCGTGTTGTAACGCTTTCTTCCTGTGCCAATATCCTTCCGCCAAGCGGTGGTTACAGGGATAGTTTACCGCCGAAACTGGTAAGCGCTTTCCCTAAAGATTCTGCGGTGAATGTGAGCCTTAACACAAAAACCATCACACTTACATTCGATGAATATGTAACGATGCAAAATCCGCTGGATGTGATCGTTTCTCCCATACCCGGTGCACAATTCCCTTCACCGGATTATAAATTGAAAAATGTTATTATCAAACTGAAAGATTCCCTCGAGCCAAATACCACCTATTCATTCAATTTCGGCGATATCATACGGGACGTGAATGAAGGAAATATTGCCAAAGGATTTACCTATGCTTTTTCAACAGGCAATACGATTGACCAAAACACATATAGCGGTAAGGTGCTGGTAGCAGAAACAGGCAAGCCGCTTCCCGACAGTTCGCTGCTCGTGGTATTACACAGGAACCTCGATGATTCTGCAGCAAAAAAATCAACCCCGAGGTATTTTGCCCGTCTAGATGGCAAGGGTGAATTTATTTTTCACAATCTTCCCAAAGGAAATTTCGCCGTATACGCTGTAAGCAACCGTTTCACCAAAAAATACGACGACAGTTCACAACTTTTTGCCTTCCGCAGCCGACCCGTAACGATCAGTACCAACACGCCGCGTGATACATTGTATGCTTTCGAGGAAATAAAAAGGGGCGTAGCAACAACCGGTACAACCGTACAACAAAAGCCTGCTCCCGGAAAGGAACCGGATAAGCGCCTCAAATACACCGTCGACGCGGACCAGGGGCAGCAGGATATTCTCAGCAATATGGTGCTTACATTCAACCGCAAACTCTTTGCTTTCGACAGCACAAAATTTGTTTTGTATGATACCGGCTTCAACAGGTTAAGTGGTTATTCTTTTTCGCTGGATAGTACCAAAACAAAAGTGACGCTTCAATACAAATGGAAAGAAAACTCTCCTTATCGTTTATTGATCGCAAAAGATGCGGTGGCGGATTCAACGACCATTACCTTACTCAAGGCAGATACGCTGCGCTTCGCTACCAAAAAAGAAACCGAATATGGACTTATCCGTTTGCGCTTTTCAAATCTTGATCTTTCAAAGAATCCTGTTTTGCAATTGGTTCAGGGTGAGAAACTGGTAGAATCTGTTCCGCTCACACAGGCCGATTTCCAGCGAAAACTGTTCAGGCCCGGTACCTATGATGTCCGCATCCTCTACGATGCGAATAAGAACGGCAAATGGGATCCGGGTAAATTCAGCGAAAAGAAACAACCGGAGATCGTTTTCCTCGTTCCTAAACAGGTTGTTATCAGGGCCAATTGGGATAATGACGTGACGATACCGCTGTGAGTCGTGAATCGTGAGTGAGGACCCTAATCACGATTGACGACTCACGACTGAGGTCTCACCATTGACAAATATTCCTAACTTTAATCTTACAACCCCCGATCACAAATGCAGCTACCGTCCTCCCTGTTGGAAAACGCAGTCGCCCAGTTTACCAAACTTCCCGGTATTGGTAAGAAAACAGCTTTGCGCCTGGTATTGCATTTATTGAAGCAGGATGTGAATGAAGTACAGCATTTTGGCGAAACCATCGCGCGTATGCGCCGGGATATCAAATTCTGCCAACGCTGTCATAATATAAGTGATGGCGATATCTGTTCAATCTGCGCCAATTCCATGCGCAACCAACGCATGATCTGTGTAGTGGAAAATATACGCGATGTGATCGCGATTGAAAGTACGCAACAATTAAGCGGTACTTACCATGTACTCGGCGGCATCATCTCACCGCTTGATGGTATTGGCCCCGACCAGTTAAATATTGAATCACTGGTATCACGCATCATTAAAGAAGAAACAGAAGAATTGGTTTTTGCACTCAGCCCGAATATACAGGGCGATACAACCATTTACTATATCCAGAAAAAGATCGCCCATTTGCCCTGCCGCATTACCACCATTGCACGCGGTATCGCATTCGGCGGAGAGCTTGAATACGCCGATGAAATGACGCTTGCCCGCAGCATCGCCAACCGCTTACCTGTTCAGCAGTATGTAAAGTAGCGCAGTAGTCGTTCGGCTCCAGCTGAGTGACGCTTATGACCCGGTCTCCGGCCCAACTAATTTCCCTCTCAGGCAACCATTATTTTAATACCCCGTATCATTTTATATCAATACATTGGATATTTTGCAGCCAAATCAGCAAAAGATGAGAAGATGGAAGACATGGCAAAAAACTATTCTGATCCTTGTAGTGCTAGGTATACTGGCAGCCGGAAGTTATGCCCTGTACGTATATTATAAGCCGCATAGGGATGTAACAAACGAAAAAGGCGTTCAGTTATCGGCACAGAACTTGTATGATGCATTCAAAACAAATGAGGCCGATGCCAATACCAGGTATCTTGATAAGGCCATTGAGTTAACGGGTGAGGTAGGCGCAGTAACTAAAAACCAGGATGGAAATACAGTGGTTGATTTCAAAACCAATGATCCGATGGTGGTGATCAACTGCACTTTTAAAACCGATCCGGGAACATTAACACCAGGGCAAACCATTACATTCAAAGGAATTTGCACCGGCTATATTCCCGATGCAAATGTGGTGATCAATGAAGGCGTATTAGTAAAATAAATAAAACAGCAGTAATGAAATTTTTCTTCTCTTGTATAATCGCAATGTTGTTCGTGGTAAATGCTGCGGATGCACAAAAAATATTTGCTACGCGAAATGGCCAGATCAATTTTTCTTCCCCTTCAGATCAGGATGTGAAAGCAGTGAACAATGAAGTGACCAGCCGCTTAGCAGACAACGGACAGATCACATTCAGCCTGCTCATCAAGGGTTTTAAATTCAAACTCGCTGAGATGCAGGAGCATTTTAACGACCAGTATCTTGAAAGTACCAAATTTCCACGGGCAGATTTCAAGGGAAATATTGTGAACCTGGCAGATGTAAATTTCAGTAAGGATGGTTCGTATAAAGTATCTGTGAAGGGCGACCTTACTTTACATGGTGTTACAAAAAGTATCACCGCCAATGGCACAATAGAAATAAAAGCGGGCAAACCCTCCGCTTCCTGCCAGTTTGTTATCGTGATGAAAGACTTTAGTGTGAACGCTTCCAGTGTGACAGAGAAAGTAAACGTTGACATCAGCTGTCAATACCAATAATCAATCCCACATATTAAATTTTATTTTATGATGATCTTTACAAAAAGGTTACTGGCCATCGTATGCCTTTATCTCATGGCAATACCCGGCTTTTCTCAACAGATCGATATTTTTAAGATCCAGGACAGTTCTGCCTCCGCAGCAAACGAACCCGTGATCAATACGTTTTATTCAACGCGCCTGGTGAACAGCCATACCGTTGAGATACTAAGCCCGGGTAGTATGGATTTCAGGATCAACCACCGTTTTGGCCCCATAAACCAGGGCATTTACGAGATGTTCGGCCTCGACCAGGCTTCCATGCGCATGGGCTTCGATTTCGGGCTCTGTAAAAATCTGATGGTCGGCATCGGCCGTTTTAGCACTGCGAAAGAATATGACTGGTTCGTTAAATGGCGTCTTGTGCACCAGAAAACAGGGTCGGGGGCCCCGGTTTCAATCGACCTTGTAGGCGCTATGGCTTACAAAACATTGAATCTCGGCCCGTCTTTCGTGGTAACGGGCTCAGATCGTACTTATTATACAGCACAGTTGTTGATCGCCAGTAAACTGAATGCGCATACCTCAATACAGGTATCGCCTACTTATAATCACTACAACCGTATCTTCTTTTTAACAGGCGGCAGCAAAGACATGTTTGCTATCGGGTTCCTTGCAAGGCAAAGGGTAAGCAAGCGCGTAAGCATCAATGCAGAGTATTTTTTACAGGCCACGCGTTTCAACAATACCTATGATCCCCTCTCGATCGGGGTGGATATCAATACCGGCGGCCACGTGTTCCAGCTGCATTTTACCAACTCAACCGGCATGAACGAGCATACTTTTATACATGAAACCAATGGTTCATGGGGTAATGGCGCGGTTCGTTGGGGTTTCAATATTTCAAGGATATTTTTTATCGGCAAGAAGAATAAGGCGAGCGTTAAATAAAGATTTTAGCCGTTTTAATATCCAATACCGACCAAGGAATTTTGAATGTTGAACCAGGGTTCCCTCATTGTTTAATCTCCTGACAATGGCGGAGTTCTAACATTTCAACATTCAAAATTCCTTGTTCAATATTCAAT
>JAQBNJ010000370.1 GCA_028288645.1 Sediminibacterium sp. | reverse complement strand
CCGCGAAGTCCTCTCGCGAGAGACGTTCGCGGCGAACACTCCGCGCTTTATGCATCAGCGCGTGATTCGAGAGGACACACTGCGAGGAACAAAAATATTTGCGTAATGCGTGGATTGCTACTAAAGCGGCACAATCATGGTATCTCGAATCATTGTTTAATGGCAAAGGGGATGCTTTTCGACATGCATATTTTATCGCATTAAACGCTGCTGATTTAGGTACAGATTTGACAAGAAGGTTATCCGAGGCTCATGAAGAGAATCCAGGACACCCTATGGAAAAAGAAAGAGCAACGACGGGGGGTCAACCGTGGCCGGAACAAAGACCGTTCTACGCATAGCGAAACCGAAAAATCTTCTTACACCAAGCCAATTAGCGATGGTGAAGGGAGGGATTCAATCAGCACATACAAAAAGTGTAAATCAATCGAATCCAACAATTTCAGTGCCAGAAAGGAGCCTTAATTTGGTAGACGGCGGGACGACGACCATTTGCACTGAATATTATTGGATTACATATGACCCTGAAACCGGTGCAATTTATTCGGCCGATTATTTATACACCGAGTGCATAGAGTATAGTGATGGCGGCAGTAGCGGTGGTGGTTCAGGAGAAGAAGAAATACCAACCTATTATACAGAATCCATAATTTCAAATGATAGTGAAAGAATTGACGATGAATCTGAGATTGGCGACAATCCGGATGGTGGTGGTGCTGGCTATGACATAGTCATGTGGGAATATCGTGGAGAAATTGAGCGTGAGAGTGTTGGGCGCATCACATTTATTGTAGGTGTACAATTGTGGGATACGAAGGTTACAAATACCCCTTCTCCTTATGTTGATGTTAACGGCAACACCGGTGGTCGTACTATTTCACTTTCAAATCAAACGAACTCTTGGAGTTGGTTTGTTCCCACCCAATTGGTAAAAATCCGTTGGAAATGTGATGCGCTTGGCCAATATGCAAGCCCTGGAAGATACTTTACGAAGTTTTGGACACACACGAAAGAAATTATTTCAGCCTGATGTATAATTAAAAAAGGCAAGGTATAAGAACCTTGCCTTTTTTAATTATTATATCTAACGCCTAATGTGATATTTTCAAACTATTTACCCAACACAAATGAATCGTCTGTATCAAAAATGAGTGTTACTGTTTTATTTTTGCCAAATGAAGTCGCTTTGAACTTTTCAGACCTGCCTAACTCCTGAACTTTTTTCTGAAACTCTCTAACTACATCAGGCAAATGTTGTTTTTTAAAACCTTCGTTTGTAATGAGATAGTGTTTGTATTTCCTTTCATCATGTTCATCATCGTCTTTTGTAATAAGCCGTGCTGCAATTACATACAAGCTGTCGTTCAATCCGAATAGCCCAAGCCTAAATGTCACGGCACTTTCAACGAGTGGAGTATCTGCAAATGTGTAAAACCATGAATCAACATTAACGGGTTTCTGCTTCAGCACCGAGTCGGGTGGTAATGGCATTTCGCCTTCAACTAAGTCCATTTTTTGAGGTTGAGGTTGTTCTTTTATTGGTTCTTTCTTTATTGTCTCCTGACATGACGATGCGAGGAATAAGAAAACAAATGAAAAAATAAAGCTTCCTTTTAAGGATATTTTCACAATAATTATTTTTTGGAAACAATCAAATATACAGCATGTATTCACAGTCCATACGTTTTTTATTGGCATATTTAAAATAAACTACAAGTAAAAAACCACCGCTCATTGAGCGGTGGTTTTAGTGATAACCGAAAGAACAATGTCAAGACTTCTCGTCAATGGCAGCCCTTTGTTCCGCTCCCACTTCGCAACCGTCCCCGCATCCACCCCCAACACTTTTGCCAACTTTCTGTTGCTCAACCCATGCTCAAATTTGTACCGTTTGATCTTGCCGCCAAAGGTGGCCGTTTCGTGATCGAACGGATAGTAGCCGAGAAATGCGATGATAGCGGGATACTGGTATAGGCGGGGTTGGTTGCGTTCATTTTCCCAATAGCAGAAACAATCCTCCGAAACTCCAAATTGCCGTGCAGCCTCTGCTTGATACAACCCTAAGTCCATTCTGCGCTTCTTGAGATGTTCCCCAAGCGTCTGTGGATTGCTCGGATAGTCCGCAGGACGGGGTTTTGAGACTGTTTTGGCGTATCGGGAAAAAGGCAACGCAACGGTGCGCTTGTGGATTTTACAATCACCCTGAAAAAGAATGCAGTTGTCCGCCCGGTGCGGTTCAGAAATACCTCAACAAAGTTTCCGGCCCATTATTAGACCGCATCGACCTGCATGTAGAAGTAACGCCTGTTGCTTTCAGTGAATTAAGCAGCCAGCAACAGAGTGAAGATTCTTCTGCTATCCGCGAAAGAGTGATTAAGGCAAGAGAGATACAGGCCGAACATTACGAAGAACATCCCGGGATTTATGCCAATGCACAAATGAGTAGTAAACAACTTCGCCAGATTTGTGTGATCAGTAGTGTTGGTGAAAATTTATTAAAGAAGACTATGAAGCGATTGAATTTAAGTGCGCGTGCTTATGACAGGATTTTAAAAGTGAGCCGCACCATTGCTGATCTTGAAGGTAGTGATGATATTAAACCCGAGCATTTGGCGGAGGCGATACATTATCGTTCGCTGGATAGAGAAGGTTGGGCAGGTTAGCCGTTGTTGGTCGCCTGACCAACAACTGTCGAAATATTCTAACTTAAATCATTGATATAGAGCAATATCTCTGAGGGAGAAAATAAGTTATCGACTTATTTGATTTTCGAAATCAAATAAGTACCTTTTGGTTTGCAATGAAGCGTATTAAACGCTTCCGCTACTACTTCCATATCCTGGCTCTAATTTTCACTCAAACAATTTATGTTTTCAGACCTTAGAAGTCATTGACTAATACTATTGACGAAAGACTAACCAGTCCTTTTCATGGGTCGTTATAGTTGTAAAGAATAAATTGCGTTTGGTGATCAAACGCCATCCTATGTATTGACAATTAAGTTTTTGGTCAGGCGACCAACAATAGCGCAAGAGACTAATTTTACTGTACTCATTAAACCAAACCAACCTAACCAGTGTCCTACTTACCTTAAACTAATATTATGAAGCTTAGCCTTTTGCTTCTCGGTATTTTGCTGATATGTATAAAAGCGAATGCCACTTCTTACTATTTTTCTACATCCGGTAGCGATGCAAATACAGGTATCACGTCTGCAAGTCCCTTTAAAACAATTACCAAGCTTAATGCGCTTATTTTAAAGCCGGGGGACAGTATTCTTTTTAAATGCGGCGATACGCTTCGTGGCCAGATCAACTTAAATTATAGCGGCACTGCTTCACTGCCAATTGTATTTACCTCTTACGGCAGCGGGGTAAAACCTGTAATCAGTGGTGCTGAACCGATAACAGGATGGAGCGCTAATGGAAGCGTATACCAGGCAACCTTTAAGCAAAACATGAACAATTTTTTCGTGAACCATAAAGAGCAGATGCTTGCACGTTACCCTAATGATCATCAATACCTGACTGTAGATTCGGCGCAAAAATTCTATCTTAAAGATGCTTCTATTACAAGTCTGTCAACTTCTTTGATCAGCAACTCAAAGATCTGTATACATACTGCACAATGGTGTTGGGAAAAAACAGCAGTGCAATCTGTTGCTGCCGATAAAATAACCTTTTCTTCCGGTGTAACGATTAATGCTATTTCTAATTATGGTTATTTTTTATACGACAATATCCTTCACCTCGATACCGCAAAAGAATGGAAATACGATAATACCGCACAACTGCTAACTTATATGCCCCCTGCAGGTCAGAACCCGAGTCTTCAAACTTGTGAAGGGTCCGTATATATAAATGGAATATCGATTGATTCCACTTCCTCATACATATTGATAAAAGGATTGGCATTTGAAAAACAATCTAATGCCGGGGTGGAAATATCGGCAGCCAATAACCGGTATATAAAAATTGATAGCTGTTATTTTGCAAGACAATATAACCACGGTGTTCATGACATGGGAAAGTATAACGAGGTAAGCAATTCATACTTCAGGGAGGTGGATGGTATTGCCGTATTTGTTAACAATACCGGAAGTAATTCTACCATTCATCATAATATTTTCCGGAATATTGGTGAGTTCAGAAATGGTGGCATTGGCACCCAGATAAATTTAACAGCTATTAAAGCTGCTTTTGTTGATAGTACCTATAGTCATCATAATGATATAGACAGCACAGGTTATTGTGGAATTGCAGTTGACGGAAACTATCACCTGGTTGAAAAGAATATAATAAAGAATGCAATGCTTATTAACAATGACGGAGGTGCCTTAAAAACCTTTGGAATCAATTCGGGTAATATCACCTTCAAAAATAATTTTATAAGCACCAGCGATGGCAATACGGAAGGAACCAATAATGGCTCGTTCATAACTCCTGCGATTTATTTTGATAATGAATCACATAATTCTATTGCACAGGATAATACCATTTATAACAGAACAAAAAAGGGGTTTTTTCTGAACTCCGGCACCCAGGAAAATACGATCAGGGGCAATGTAGTGTATGGTTTTAATTTTGGCATTGATCTTAACGGTGATAGTTCACGGGTTGGGGGGGACAACTGGCCGGCTATGAAGGGAATGATAGTAAAGGATAACAAGCTATTTGCATTGAGTTCCAATGGTATTGCCATAAAACAGACAGATTATAGTAATAACTATACGGGGGTGGTGATAGACTCTAATTATTACTTCCAGCCGTATAACACTTTGTATGCTTCAAGAAATTCAGGCCCCTTATTAACTTTTCCTCAATGGAAAAATACAGGTAACGATGCCCATACTATTGTTGACAATTTCAAATGGGCCACAGGCATTGATAGCTCTAAGATATTCCTTAATCCCACAGACAATGCCGTAGTCCAGGATCTCCTTGGATGGAAATGGAAGGACCTTGATGGAAATATAGTGACCAGCCTCACATTGCAGCCCTGGACGAGCAAAATAATGATACGAACCAATGTTACAAACGTAAACGTAACTGTGAACGCAGTAACAAAATGTGCAAATGATGCAGCAGTAACCATTGCTGCTACAGCTTTACAAAGCGGTACCTATAGTTATGTATGGACAGTTCCTTCCGGAGTAACCAACCCCGGCAATGTGCAAAGTTTTTCGGCAACTGTTGCGGGCACATACGGTGTAACTATCACTGATCAAAGTTCAGGAGGTGCAGGATCGGGTTCCGCAATACTTACTGTAAATCCAAATCCTGCTGTAACAGTCAATTCACCTGCAAGATGTTCAGCAGGTGCCGCCGTATCCATTACTGCTACACCTTCACCGGCAGGTACCTATAATTATGCATGGACAGTTCCTGCAGGAGTTACCGGTCCCGGTAATGTTGCCAGCTTTTCAGTAACAGTAGCAGGAACACACACAGTTATAATTACTAATGCAACTACAGGTTGTACAGGCACCGGTTCGGGTACGCTTACTGTAAATCCCAGTCCTGCTGTAACCGTAAATTCACCGGCCATATGCATAACCGGTTCCTCAACGATCGCAGCAACTCCTTCACCGGGTGGTACATATAATTATGCATGGACAGTTCCTTCCGGAGCAACTAATCCTGGTAGTATCGCAAGTTTTTCAGCGACAGTTGCAGGAACATATACAGTTATCATTACCAATGCAACTACAGGTTGTACTGCAACAGGGTCAGGTACACTTACAGTAAATTCAATTCCATCGGCCCCAACCGTCAGTGCGGTGAGTTACTGCCAGGGTTCTACTGCAACGGCCTTAACAGCCACCACAGGGTCAGGCAATACTTTATTGTGGTACACACAGGCAACCGGCGGAACAGCTTCCGCAACTGCACCCACACCATCCACTGCAGCAGCAGGGAGTGCTGACTTTTATGTTAGCCAGGTAACAACATCCGGAAGCTGCGAGAGTCAACGAGCGAAGCTAACGGTAACTGTAAATGCAATACCCGCAACACCCACTATTACTAGAGATGCTAATAATAATCTTGTTTCTTCCGCACTAACAGGCAACCTCTGGTACAAGGAAGGGGTTGCATTAACTGATACTACCCAGAAATATAAACCAACAATAGCAGGTAATTATTCTGTAAAGACAACGCAGAATGGTTGTACCAGTGCTATGAGCGCTAATTTTAATTATACGATAACCGCCATTGTGAATCTATCAAATAGTCAGTATATAAAACTTTACCCTAACCCTGTTCGGCAAGACCTAAGAATTGATTATAAGATTGATGGCCAATATCAATTGAGACTAATGATTTATGATCTCAATGGGAAATTGGTTTTGGATAAAAACAAAATGAGCACGGGTTCATTATTTAGCCTGAAAGAGCTCTCAAGCGGAACCTATCTCATTAGTATTCATGACACGAAAGGCAAGCTGATCTATACGGATAAAATCATTAAAGAATAAAAATGGACGCGTGCTTATGATCGTATTTTAAAAGTGAGCCGCACTATTGCTGACCTTGCCGGGAGTGATGGTATTAAACCGGAGCATTTCGCGGAGGCGATTCATTATAGGAGCCTGGATAGAGAAGGCTGGGCGGGATAGCCGTTGTTGGCCAGGGACCAACAACGGCAACAGGACTGCCTCGTCAAAATGTTATACCCGCGTTCCTTTCTGCCCTATTTAAAAACAAGTTAATTACAACTGCAAGAAGCTGCCGGCGATGTGTTACCGGCTTGCCTATTGGTTGTAACCTTAACTGTATAGGGAGCAGTTAACTGGTTACCGGCAGGAACAAGCCCAACAAAACTGAATTGCCCGCCACTTGAAGGTGCATTGGTAACAATGCGTACTGTGTTATTTTTCGCGTCTATTAAGTCTACCGTGTATCCCGTTATAGGGATCTTATTTGCAGCTGTTAATGTACCGGCCACATACACTGCGGTATTACCCGGAACACTTACCACCTTCGCGCTGGAAATGCTTACTGATTGTGCATGTATTGAATTGCTGAGGAATACGCAACATGCAAGAGTTAAAAGAAGTGCTAATTTTTTCATTTTGTTTACATTGATTGGTTTATTCCTACTATTATGGCGTTTCGGATTATGCCCGTTTTTTTTAGTGGGTACTGCTCCACTTTTGTAGAAAATTTCCGGTTAGTTTTTTCAAAAGCTTTTGATGATGTAAAACTGCGATCTTCTGTCAGCGCAGACAAGTGCATAAATGCGTGTTTTAAAAAACAGTTATTTATACCTGTTTTTTACAAAAGCATAGGCATTTATCCCTGTTTTAACCGGTGTTTGTTCAAAATATTTTGAATTAGAATAATTCTTCTCTACTATTGTTTTGTCTTACCACGATTGAAAATCATTAACCTTTAAAAAAAACAATCATGAGCCTTTTTTGGAAAATCGTATTGGCAGTTACCTGTGTTGCCCTGGTGGGCAATGGTGTACTATTGTACCGTAAGAATAATCTTACAGGAAACATCAAGCAAACTGAAAAAAAATATACTGATAAGATCACTTACCGCGTTTCCCGCGAGTTTGCAAACAAATGCATCAGCGAGTACAAAGCAATCACCGGGGATTCGATTTTAAATTATTTTACAATAAGCCGGGAGGATTTTTTACAGGCAATACAAATAGATACAAGCGTTGCTCCTATCCAGAGTGTTTATAATTTCGTACGGGGTTCTATCGGGTACGATGCCAGTGCCAAAAAGATGCATATCTTTTTTTCACCGGTAGATAGCGCTGTTGCCAATAGCCAGGGATTTATTACCAGTCCCGGGCATATCGTTTACCTACGGGGTCATTATAATAACCTGGACCGCCAGACAGGCCTGCAGATCCCCGGGAACATTGGTGACAAAGATGGCGATGGTGATTACGTTCTCGATCTGAATGCACCATGCCCAACTACCTGCAACCCCGACGACGGTAACACAATTTTAAAGAAAAAATAATGCAGGTTTGATCCCTGATACATCTTCGTATGACATTGACTAAATTTATAATCGTACTGTCGCATATACCCATTTTTATCACGGCTCTGTATGCGGCTTTTCTTTATCGCTCACTGGGAAAAGCGCTCAAACGGTTCTCCCTGTTCCTGTTCCTGTCAGGGATCATACAGGGAATATCCCTGGCTTTCTGGTTTTTGAATAAGAATAATTTTCCTCTCCTGCATATTTACATCGCGATAGGCTTCTGCATACTTGCCTGGTTTTATAAAACAGTGCTGAAAGGTTTTATCAATCCGAAGATCATTAACATTACAATAGTTATTTTCCTTTTATTCACCCTGGTCAATTCGCTGTTCTTTCAAACCATTTTTACATTCAATTCCTATGCTTTGGTACTGGAATGTATACTGATCATTATATTGTCGCTGTCTACCTATATTTTTTTTATCAACGATATCGCAATGGAATCCCGTATAGAAAATATAACCAGTATCAACTGGATCAATTCCGGGTTGTTTATTTATAACACGTCCAGCCTGGTTATATTTTATTTTGGAGATTATTTCACGCGGCATTTTCCAGAATACATCAATAGGTATACCTGGGTATTACATTCATTTTTCTCAATGGTGATGTACACTTTTTTTTATATTGGCCTATGGAAACGTCGTCGCAGATAAGTTTACTGACAGCATTGCTGCCGCTTATCGGCGTAATTTTCATCATTGCCGTAGGTGTGGTGATACTTAACCAGCATTTCCAGAAAAACCTGTACCGGCAAAAACTCCAACAGGAGGAGATCAAGAACCGGCACCAGCAGGAATTACTAACCTCAAGCATACTTGTACAGGAACAGGAACGAAAACGTATTGCGCAGGACATACACGATGAACTGGGCGCTCTATTGTCCATTTCAAGGATGCACCTTGTGCAACTGGAAGAAAAAGAGATCAATCAAGGCCCGCACATCTTACCGGCACTGCAAAATATCCGTTCGCTGACAGAAAAAGCGCTCGGTTCTATGCGGAAGATCAGTCATGAACTGATGCCACCACAATTGGAAACATTCGGGCTTATAAAAACCCTGGAAGCAGTAGCCGGCCATGCCAATAAAACGGGTAATATCGCCATCTGCATTGATGCTGCTGATCATTTTCCGGAACTTTCATGGCCTTTTAGATTGGGTTTATACCGGATCCTGATGGAACTGATAAACAATACACTGAAACATGCCGGCGCCGACACTATCAATATAGAATTGAACTATACAAATGGTATCATCTCCTGCACGTATACGGACAATGGAAGAGGTATACAGCCCGGAAAAAGCAAAAACGGCCTCGGCCTGAAAAGCATCGAAGGAAGGGCCAGTTCATTGGGAGGCAATATTCATATCGGTAACGAAGGTGAAAGGTTTCGGGCCATTATTACTATTCCGAATATTGAATAGGCACACTCTATGGGACGAATAGCCACAAAGGGCTGAACGATACTTTTACAAGTGACGGAACTGACTTATTTTACATACGACTCAATCCTTACTTATGAATCCGATCATACACGTTGGCCTTGTGGAAGACCAGCTTCTTTTCAGGGAAGGCATGAAGGCCATTATTTCAGACTGGCCCGGCATAAAAGTGATTTTTGAGTCTGCTGACGGATTTTCAGTGATGGACAAGTTGAAACAGGCTCAAACGATACCCGATGTAATGCTGGTTGATCTTACCCTTCCTCCTTCGGACCAAAAAGAATTCAGCGGGCTCGATGTTACCCGATCGCTCCTGGATCAGTATCCTGATATAAAGATCATTATGCTGTCGGTGCATGATGATGAGAATTACATCGCGCAACTGATCGAAGAGGGCGCACATGGATATCTTTTAAAAGATTGTGATCCGGGCGAAGTACGCGAAGCCATTGAAGCTGTTCATAAAAAAGGTTCTTATATCAACGAAATCACATTACGTGCCATTCAAAACAATCTCGGCCATAAAAAGAAGCAAAAAAAACCGGAACTCAACATAACCAAAAGAGAAGAAGAAATATTGGCGCTGGTTTGTCAACAGTTTACCGCGGAAGAGATCGCTGAAAAATTATTTATCAGTGTAAAAACCGTAAACGGTCATCGTAATAACCTGTTGCAAAAAACGGGATCGCGGAATGTTACAGGCCTTGTCATCTATGCCGTGAAAAATCACATTATCGATCTGATCTGATCCTGAATTTTGTTGGCATCAATAGCGGCGTATTCTTTTGATATTGTTTATACGCGTGACCATATGCCGCTACCAATCGCTTCTCAACAAAATAGATCGCGATTAAAGCATACACTGTCAAACAAATTGAACTGATCAGGTTATTCATATAAGGATACCCCAAAAACACACCCCACATAAAAATGATCGCAGCGGCAAACATTGGGTGGCGGGAATAAGCATATAACCCTGTTTGTTGCAGTTCCGTATTTTCTTCTATTCCGAATACAATACCCAGCCCGCTAAAATTGACCAGGTTTTTCCATATGTAAATAACCATCACAACAAAACCCGCAAGAATTAAAATACCCGCGATTATTTTTTCAATCCAATGCGGCCGGAACAATATCGTATCGATCGCTGCGAAATGATAGTGAACTAAAACAAGGAAGGTTATAAAAACAAGAAGTGAATAGATAGCGCGGTAGTATTTAGCGGCTTTCCCCATTATCTTTTCTATGGTACGGGTTACAATGCCAGATGCAAGGCCACTATGAATAATCCCAAAAATGATCCATAAAATGATGAGTGATATGTAAGGAAGTTTTAGCATTGATCGTTCAATTATTTTTTGCCACAGAATACACAGATGGGCACAGAAAAATCTGTGGTAACACTGTGTATTCTGTGGCAAATAGTTTAGTACTGACCGGTATTCAACATCACCAGGGTACAAGCCTCGAGAGGTTGTATACCATTTGCTTTCGCCAGGTCATACAATTCATCATTCTCTGCACCGGGATTAAAAATGATGCGTTTGGGATGCAGCGATAAAATATAATCATAATACTGTTTCTGGTGTTGCGGGTTTAGATAGAGTGTTACCGTATCTACATCTTTCTCCTCAGGACGATCCGTGATCACATCTGTATTGCCAACCTTCCCGATCTTTTTCCCGATGGCCACCACATCATGGCCAAAGCGTTTAAGTTTATCAACGGCCAGGAAACTATATCTCGTTGGATTATCACTTGCTCCTAATACAACAGTCTTTTTCATAAGATAAAATTAACGGATTGCGGAATAGCGGATTCAAATTCACCAGTCTGCAATCCTTCGATCCGCTAATACACTTATTCAATAACCATACCACCAACTAAAAGTTTACTTAACTTTCGCCAATGAAACGCTATTGCCTGTTTTTTGTCTTTTTTGCCAGTATTCACACCCTCAATGCCCAATGGAAACCCTTCCGTTTTGCCTTTCTTTCAGATACCCATATTGGCTCACCCAATGGCGGTGCAGAAGAAGATCTTCGCCGGACAGTTGCAGATATTAACCAGATGACCGATATCGCTTTCGTTGTCATCACTGGTGATATCACAGAACTGGGTACGGATGCCGAGATCAAACTGGCCAAAGAGATTTTGGATGGGTTAAAAGTACCATACTACATTATTCCCGGCAACCACGACAGCGGCTGGAGCGAAAGCGGCGGTGTAACATTTGGTAAAGTATTCGGTTATGATAAATTCAATTTTGAATTCAATGGCATCAGTTTCTCGGTTGCGCCTCAGGACCGTTTGTGCGTATGAGTGATGGTCATATTCCGCGTGATGCGGTGGTTTGGCTTGATAGAGAACTGAAAAAGATTGATCCCAAAAAACCGGTCATCTTTCTAAATCATTACCCGCTCGATAAGGACCTTGATAACTGGTACGAAGCCATCGACCG
>JAQBNJ010000092.1 GCA_028288645.1 Sediminibacterium sp. | reverse complement strand
CTATAAAATGCAGAGCCCGGCGGTTTTTGATTCTGCAAATATCAACCGCTCCATCAATTTCATGAATGCTTACCTGAACTCACAGGGATATTATTATGCAACTTTCACTGATTCGGTAAAAATAGACACCGTTAACGACCAGTTCAGGGCAAGTATACACATGTTCATCAATCTCGGGAAGAACATCACCATCGATTCTGTATCCTATAATCTTGGCGATACCACCCTGCAGAAACTAACAAAGGAACAAGAGGAAAAAACTTTCCTCAAAAAAGGTTCACCCTATACCAAAGGAGCGATCAGTTCTGAGTTAGACAGGCTCGTGGGTATTTACCGGGAGAACGGATATTATAAATTTACAAGAGAAGATATTTATACGCTGGTGGATTCGATGGATACCCGCCTGTTGCAATTGACGCTCGACCCTTTTAAACAGGCACAGATCATTGCAGATGCCGCCCGTTTGCGAAAAGAAAATCCTACCTGGGATATCAACGTGTTGAAAAGGCCCACTTTCGATTCATCCAAACTTGTGCAGTACCATATCGGGCACGTATACTATTATCCCGAAACAAAACTGACTGATATCATTGACAGCCTGCCGGGACAACCGGGTTTTCTCGAGTTCAACCGCAGGAACCTCACCATGCGGTATAAAAGAGGCTTGTTCAATTACCGCGTACTGCGCGAACATACTTACCTCCGTAACGGTGAATTGTATAAGGAGAGTGATTATTTTAAATCGATCAATACCCTCGGACAGATCGGCGCCTGGCAACAGGTGGATGGTAAAGCGATCGCAAGAGATAAAGATTCGCTCGATCTATATTTTTTCTTAACCCCTGCCATCAAACAGAATTACGGAATAGATCTCGAAGGCAGCCGGAATACCGCAGATGTGGGGCTTGGAAACCTCTGGGGCATTACCACGAATCTTTCTTACAATAACAGGAATGTATGGAAAAGCGCGATCCAATCTCTCACCACTTTCCGTACGGGTGTGGAACTGAACCTGCTTACCAGCAGTAATGATCAGCTGATACAGACCTTCCTGGTAAATGCCGGTCATACCTATGTTTTCCCAAGGCTCATCCAACCCTTTACCAACTGGCGCGCGTTAAACAGGCTCGATAATAAACGAACACTGTTCAACATCAATGGATCGTATGTAGACAGGCGCGGGTATTATCAACTCCGCTCCTTAGTAACCAGTTGGGGATATGAATGGAAAAAGGGCAATAATGTGTGGCTATATAAACCTTTGAACCTTGAGTTATATGCCATCGATACCTTACAGGGATTGAGAGACCTGTTTGTTAAGAGTCCTTTCCTTAGAACTTCTTTTAATTCAGGAAAAATACTCAGTCAGAACCTTACACTGGTGCGCAATTATGTGGATGTAAAAAATCCGGATATCAGCCACTATATGCGCATAGGCGTTGAAGAAGCGGGTGGGCTTTTTGGATTGATCGGCGGCTTACGAAACGATATCTACCGCTATATAAGGCTTGAAGCAGAATACAGGCTGGCGGTTAAAGTACGCAAAACAGAATTTGCTTACCGTGTATTTGGAGGATTGGGTTACAACTACGGTACCGACACCACAAGAGATAAAACATTGCCGTTTTTTAAACAGTTCTATGCAGGTGGTCCCTACAGCATGCGCGCATGGGGACTAAGGCAATTAGGCCTGGGCAGTTCTATCCGCAGTGATTCAGATACCAGCCAGAATGGTTACCGCGACCGCTTCGGCGACATGCAGTTGGAAGGCAATTTTGAATACAGGTTCCCGATAGCAACCATTGCCGGTGTAAAAGTAGCAAGTGCACTATTTGCAGACATAGGCAATGTATGGAACCTGAAAGAAGACGTGACCAACCCTGATGCGCGTTTTAGCTTCAAGAACCTCGGAAAAGATCTTGCCATTGGTGTGGGTACCGGTATGCGTGTAGATTTTTCTTATTTCCTGCTCAGGCTCGATTTCGCTTATAAAGTAAAAGATCCCGCACGGCAATACAATAACGGGTGGGCTGATAAATTCCAGTGGTTCGAGAACAGGGCAAATGGATTGAAAGTAAACAATTACGCGTTCCAGCTTGGCATCGGCTTACCCTTCTGATGCACGAAGCTGTTTGATCTCTACCTCAAATACATCCAGTGGTATCGCATCATCTACGCTGAATTCGCCGATACGTGTTCTGCGTAAACTGCTCATATAACCGCCAACACCTAATGCCGCGCCAAAATCATTGGCGAGGCTCCTGATGTAAGTTCCTGTTGAACACACTACCCTGAAATGAATCACCGGCCATTCTATTTTTTCAATGCTGAATGAATAGATCGTAACCGGCCTCGGCTCCAGTTTAACATCGATCCCTTTGCGCGCTGCGATGTAAACAGGTTTTCCATCCTGCTTAATGGCGGAATGTATCGGCGGTGTCTGCATGATATTGCCTGTGAATTGTGCAGTAGCAGCGTGCACCGCTTCTTCGGTAAGATGTGAAATATCTTTTTGATCCTGTGGTTCGCTTTCCAAATCATAAGTAGGTGTAATAGCGCCGAGTGTAAAAGTGCCGGTATATTCTTTCTCCATGCCCATATACTCATTGATCTTCTTCGTAAACTTACCCGTACAAACGATCAGCAGTCCTGTTGCCAGATGATCTAATGTTCCTGCATGGCCTACTTTCGGAATTTTAATAAGGTTACGCACTTTTCTTACCACATCGAAGGATGTCCATTCCATTGGTTTATCAAACAATAACATTTGTCCTTCCAAAAATTTAAGAATGGGTTGCATGCGGCAAATGTATAGCAAATCGACATCGATTCTATTATTGGTTCCTTTAGTTTTTTTAAGGTTTTTCAAAATTCGGTGTCGCTTCTTTTCTTCGTTTTTCTTTTATTGAGAAATCGCAATTTATTTCGATAAAAGAAAAACGAAGAAAAGAAGCGTCTCTGAAAGTACATTCAGGTTGAATATCTAGAATCGTTAGAATAATTGCCTCGCTTTGATATCAAGATACTTATTGATCGTATTAGCGCTTAATTTCTCCGGGGAAGTAAGAAGGGCCATGATCCCATTTTTTTGCAATTCTTTTACGATCAGCCTTTTCTCCAGTGCGAATTTATTGGCGATGACCTTAAGGTATATTTTTTCAACCGAATCAGCTGACAGTTGTTGTAATTCACTCAACTCCGTATTCTCAAAAAACACAACCAATACTGCATGGTGTGAAGCGATCTTTTTCAGGAAAGGCAATTGTCTTTCCATTCCATACATACTTTCAAAATTGGTGAACAGGATCAAAAGGCTTCTCTGTTTGATCCGGTAACGTATCGAAGCATATAACGCGCCAAAGTCTGTATCCATGAAATCGGTTTTTTGCCTGTACAATGCTTCCATCAGTATTGACAATTGTGCGCTTTTTTTATCCGGCGGAATAAACTGGTCCACTTTCTTTCCAAAACTGATCATACCGGCTTTGTCCTGTTTTACCAATACGATATTGCTCAATACCAGTGTTGCATTGATCGCATGGTCGAGCAAACTCATTCCTTTAAAAGGCATTTTCATGTTTCGCCCTTTATCGATAAGACAGATCACCTGCTGGCTGCGCTCATCCATAAAATTATTTACCATGATGCTGTTCCTTCTCGCAGTGGCTTTCCAGTTGATCGTTCTTGAATCATCACCGGCCACATAATCTTTGATCTGCTCAAACTCAAGACTGTGCCCGATCTTGCGCAGGGCGCGTCCGCCGGTTTCTCTCAATTGTCCTGCAATGGCTTTCAAATGGAAACGACGCATCTGGATAAAGGAAGGATACACCGTTACTGTTTTTTCATCACCTATGATAATATGCCTGGTCATCATATTCAACGGCGTGTGCAGTAATAGATTGATCCTTCCAAACCGGTACTCCCCTCTTTCAACGGGGCGAAGTTGATAGGACACTGATACTGTTTCGCGTTCTGCCAACACGATCGCCTTCTCAATATTCTCTTCACCAAACTGTTTCGGGATCT
>JAQBNJ010000173.1 GCA_028288645.1 Sediminibacterium sp. | reverse complement strand
GCATCTCGAGTGAAAATAATAAATACGTGAACACCAGTTGCATCCGGTGCTTTTGCATCAGCTTTCGAAGAATCTCAAATCTTGACATTTATGACTTCCTTTCTTGTTGTGTATCGTTTGACGTAGGTTGTTATCAATATCATTCGATGCGGTGTTCTTTTGTCGATAGACCATCGTCCCATGGAACATAGCAGATCGTAAACTATGGACCAGGTCTATCGACTATGGACTATTTCCGTCTTTCTTAATGGGTAGTAAGTAGACTTCAAAAAAGGGATAATGTTTAAGACGAGGTGTTGCTTTCTCTCTCAGTAACCGAATTACCCGGTTTGCCTGTAACCAGGCCCCGGCAGTTGGCGACACCGCATTGGCATTGAAAGGGCTCCATGTTTGCATCCAGGAAAGATGCGTAGTCGAGGGTTAGTTCCTGGCCCGGGTTGATCTGTGTGAGTGCGATCACATTCAGACCATTATAGGCTGTGTTGGGTTGGCAACAATGGTTTTGTGGAGCCCATTCCGCCGGATCATCATCCCAAAGCAAAAATACTTCATTACTTAGGGGATATGCGTAACGGCGGAAGATTAACTTTTCATTATCGGGCCAGTTCTCCTCCACAAAACGGCGGGTAATAATGCGCTGCTGGCGACCTTCGCCTTTGAAGACCAACTCTTTAGGCTGTATCTGGTGCGTAGCGTAGATGCCGTAACCGGCAATGGCATTTCCTTTAATTATATATTTTTTCTGTATACGTTCGTAACGGGCCATGCCTTCGGCGATCATGAGCCGGAGAAAAGCAGCCTGGCCGGCGCCATCGTGTTTGAGTATATGGTCCGCGGAGCCTTCGTATCCTTCGCCATAGAAAACAGAACAGGTAAAATTGATCTCGAGAAAATATAACTGGCCCTTATCATTCAAACGGAAATCGAGCCTTGCATAACCGGCGCCGTTAAATCCTTTGAAGATCTTTTCTGCCGCTTCGCGAAGTTGTTTCTCTATAACAGGATCGTTGCACGGAATATTTGCATTGGGATGCAGCTCTGATGTTTTTAATGCATAGGTCTTGAATGCAAACCCTTCGGGAAAAATATATTCAACCGGTTTAAATGTTGTTGCGGTTTTACCATCCGCATTTGCTGCGATCAGCACAGTGAACTCGCGGCCTGCGATATATTCCTCCGCAAGCAGTTGAGGGTATTCAGTAAGTGTTGCCGCTACTTTTTCTGTGAGCTCTTCTTTATTATGCACCAATGAATGTTCATCAACACCAAGGCTATCGCCTGCTTTGGCGGGTTTTACAAACAAAGGAAATTGTAATCGTGTACAGGCTGTTTCAATATCCGGCTCTTCTTCTATCAATACATAGTTAGGTGCGGCAATTCCTTCGCAATAAGCGACATACTTCATCAGCTCTTTGGGCGGATCGTATAATAAAGTAGTGGGACCGGTATAAGGAAGTTTGAGCAGGTCTAGTGTATAGATCACATCTATCGAAGGAACTTCCCATTCGAGATAACCCTCGCAGAGGTTCACAAAAATATCGTAGCCGTGATGTTGTAATGCTTTAAGTTGTTTGTAAGTAGTTAGTTTGTTAAGGAAAACATGATCAACCTGGTCGCCCGGTAACAATGCAGAAAGATCGCGCGGCGGATCATAGTTTTTGTAATCCACATCGGATGTTGAGTAGTCGGGTTGTAGTACGCAGATCTTCATTTTCTCACAAAGGCATTAACCTGCTTTCCTGCGGACAGGGGGTGCAATGAATTGTTTTGGTTTACGGATCATTTCTTTTCTCCTGAATGCATCGTTAATGATGGCAACGATCAATTCGGTAAACGAGATCCCGCTCATGCGCAATATAGCGCCAATAGATGTATAATCTTCATCTTCACTTAGCCCGCATTGTGCATTTACTTCAAGCACGTATAATTTTTTTGTCGCTTGATCCATGCGGATATCGACCCTTGTATAACCGGTACCACCTGTTGCGATGTATGCATCCAGGCTTAATTGTTTGATGGCAGCGTGCAGGGATGGATCGGGCGACTGGTATTCGTAAAAATTATCTTCACCCGGCATCGGCGTTTCTTCTTCGTAGATTTCCCACAAACGATCGAATGATAAAAATTTTTCTGTATCGGGTAGCGAGGGGTGAAATACTCTTTCTACCGGTTCGAGCACCGTGCATTGTTTTGCAAATTTTGCAGAGCCAACGATCATCGTGGTAAATTCCGGGCCCTTGATAAATTCTTCGGCAACTATCCCGTCCATGGCAAGGTTCCAGCCACGGTAACCATCAAACATATTTTGTACCTGTTGCTGTAGTTGTTCTTTTGTATGCACCACATTCTTTATACCCACACCCATACTGCCACCGGATACAGCGGGTTTTACAATAACCGGTGAACCCAGTTTTTCTAAGATACTATCAGTGTTCTGTTCTCTTGATGTGATCGCTACCCATTTTGCATTGGGGACATTGGCCTTATCAAAAGCCTGTTTCATTGGTATTTTGGAAGTGGTGATGCGGTAAAAATATTCATCCGATCCTGTATAAACCAATTCGTTTGCTTCGAGTAACTGAACAACAGAAATGCCCGGTGTGCCATTCACTTCATCGCCATCGCATAAATTCAATACGAGTGGAAAAAATCTACCCTCTTCTTTTTCTGCAACAATATTTTCAATGATGGTTTCATAATCATCTACTGTAACCGGCTGCCAGTGCCAGGGAATAGATAATTCAGAAAATATTTTTGTGTATTCGGCAATGCTCTGCGAAAAATCGTAGTAGTAATCAATATTAGCATCGTTTGTTACAAGATAGGGAGCCAGCACCCAAACTTTCAGCCTGTTGCGCGGTACCGCAGGTATCCATTCGGTAGAGAGAGGCATGGGGTTATTTCTTCTTTCTGTTTAAGAGTTGTTCCTGTATAAAATCTGTAAGCCTGTAGCGCGCAGCTTCCTCGTCTGATAAATAG
>JAQBNJ010000167.1 GCA_028288645.1 Sediminibacterium sp. | reverse complement strand
CAAGCTGTTGAACAGTTTGTGCAGGCAAATCCGGACCTCGCCATTGAGTTGGAAATGCTTCAGCAGATGCAGTTGCCGGCAGAGCAAATGGTGTTTGATGAAAAAGCAAGCCTGTATAAGAATGAAGCAAGCGGCATCAACCTGGCCAATCATGAAGAACAGTTCCTGTTATACGTAGACAATGAACTGGATGCCGATCAAAAAGAAAAAGTAGAAACTTTTGTATTGCAACATCCCGTTTTACAGGAGGGTTTTACTTTACTGAAACAAACCAGGTTAGAACCCGAACAGATCACTTTCGCTGATAAACAATCGCTGTACCGCGAAGAGAAAAAAGAAAGGCCTGTTTTCTATATGGGATGGCAACGTATAGCGATCGCTGCAGCACTGATCGGGTTAGTTGTTTTGGTTTGGAGTGTTTTGCCTGGCAATAAAAAAGTGCAACAAGACCTTGTCGTTAATCCACCAATCATCGCAAAACCTGGCGCTGGTAAAGGAAGCAGTGTTGATAAAACAGGTGAAACAACTATTGTACAACCGGGTAACAATATAGCATCTGTAAATTCAGTTAACGCTAATTCAAAAGCGGGCACGAATACAAATACTGGTAATAGTTTGGCTCCTGCTACAGATCCTGTGATTGCAAAGACGGAAATTCCTGTAACGCCAGTTGAAACACAAAAGCAGGATATTGTTTCAACCACATCGCAAAACAGTTTTCAAACAACAATCGCCACAACACAACAAGTTTCAGGCGACCACCCAACGGTTGAGAATGTTGAGATCACAAAAACTGTTATGACACCGGATGGAAGCATCCCTAACGACAACATACAACCCGCAGTTTACAAAGAACTGGATACAGAAGATGAAAAGAAAAGTTTATTATTAGGTTCCCTGGAGATCAATAAAGACAAACTCCGCGGATTCTTCAGGAAAGCCGGAAGCCTTTTCCGCAGCAAATCAAAAACCGAAGAGGATAAAACAGACACCCGTCCTACTTCAAAATCAAAATAACAAGAAAAACGAGATATATGAAACGCTTAGTATGTGCAGCAGCCTGCTTACTGGTTGCAGGAACAAGTTTTGCCCAATCAGATACCACCGTCAGGAGTTCTGACACAGTTAAAGTCGGCAACTTCATCATCATAAAAAAGAAAAATGCCAATGGATCCACGTCCGAAGAAAGGAGCCGTGAATTGGAAAAAATAAGCAGGAGAGATAGTTACGAATACCGTGTTGAACGCAAGCCACGCAGGAGAAGTAATATCAGTACCAACTGGTGGATCATGGATCTTGGTTTTGCCAATATGCGTGATAATACAGACTATGCTTCAGCACAGGCGGGTCCTTATTTTAAAACATTACGCCCGGTCAGTGGCGCTGTTAACCAGAACAGCTACAAACTGATCAATGGAAAATCAAGCAACGTAAACATCTGGATCTTTATACAGAAACTGAATGTGATCAAACATGTAGTAAACCTTAAATACGGCCTGGGACTTGAGATGTATAATTTCCGTTACGATAATAACCTCAGTTACCGCAAAGATCCGCAGCCATTTGTGTTCAACGATTCCATCAGTTTCAGCAAGAACAAATTATATGTTGAATATTTAACGGTTCCCCTCATGCTGAATATCAACACCACACCTGATAGCCGCAGGGGTTTAAGTATCAGTGCAGGTGTAAGTGCGGGTTATCTAACCAACAGCCGTAACAAACAGGTCAGTGGCGAACGCGGTAAACAAAAATACAAGGCCGATTTTGATTTCGAACCCTGGCGCCTTGCTGCCATTGGCGAACTGGGATTGGGACCGGTAAGGCTATACGGCAGTTACAGTATCAACCGTTTGCAGAAAGATGTGACAAGGGTTGAGCAGTATCCGTATACGGTGGGGATAAGGTTTAGTAATTGGTAGAATGTTTTGAGGACACGAATTACAGGACACGAATTACACGAATTACACGAATTGGCACGAATGGTCGCCGATGGTGATTAGTCCCCTACTTATAGAGTCCATTCGTGCTAATTCGTGTAATTCGTGTCCTGTAATTCGTGTTGCATATCCCTTTTTGTTTTCCTAAACATTCTTTTAATCATCTTTTAATATCGCCGCAGGCAACCCTTTTTATTTGTTATGTATCCTAAGAGCAAATCAAGCAAACTATTGCTGGGTGAGGGTTTGAGGGGAATGGAAAAAAGTTTGTACACATAATTTATCCGTTTTTTTATTTCAAATGTAGTCCGCAACCTCACTGCGTTAAAAGCACCTTAACTTAATTTTTGGTGAATTAACCCTTACACAACATTGGTATCCCATAGTTTGCTCTCTCAAACAAAAACCAATGAAAACTTTTAAGATGAGAACGCAGGCGTACCAATCGTTGCGTTATGTGGTTAGTGTAACTAATCACATCCCGTTCAGGAAAATGAAAACCCCTTTTTATTTATCGCTGATGGTTATGGTGGCTTTAACAATCACCTCGTTTAAAAAAGCGAAAACCTATTCTCTCCGAACGGCAACCAGGTATTCTTACAAAGTTCTCATCGTAAAAAATAAATACGAACTACAGATATATGATTCTTCCGGCGAATGGCTGGTAACTTACCCGGTTGTATTTGGCAGCAAAGACATGGGTGATAAAATGATGGAGGGCGACCGCAAAACACCCGAAGGTATTTTTCATATCGCCATGAAACGCAAGCATGAAAAATGGAACAGCTTTTTATCTATCGATTATCCAACAGCCGAGAGCTACGAGAAGTTCAACCAGCGAAAAGCAAAAGGATTGATCCCAGCCTCTGCAAGGATCGGTGGTTCCATCGGCATCCACGGCACCTGGCCGCATGAAGATTTTGCGGTGGATACTTACCAGAACTGGACGGAAGGTTGCATCAGTACAAAAAATACTTTTATACAGGAAATATTTTCGATGTTGCCGGTTGGTACAACAGTGGAAATACGGCGGTAGCCCCAATGTTTCGATAAAAGAAAAACGAAGAAAAAAAGCGTCTCTGAATTTCGTAGACGCTTCTTTTCTTCGTTTTTCTTCTATTGAAATATATTTAAATCTTTGTGCTGCCAAAATATCTATGCAAAACTTCAGGCAAATTAATACCATCAGCCACCTGGTTATTCTCCAATAAACACGCAACAATTCTCGGCAGCGCCAATGAACTTCCATTTAATGAATGCGCAAACTGCATTTTACCATCGGCATCTTTGTAGCGGCATTTCATGCGATGGGTTTGATAGCTTTCGAAATTGCTTACACTGCTCACTTCCAGCCAGCGTTCCTGTGCGGCGCTGAATACTTCGAAATCATAAGTGAGTGCGCTGGTAAAACCCATATCGCCGCCGCATAAACGCAGGATGCGGTACGGCAATTCTAAAGTGAGCAAAAGTTTCTCCACGTGTTTTACCATTTCATCCAGCACATCATAACTTTTTTCGGGCTCTGTAATTTGTATGATCTCCACTTTTTCAAACTGGTGCACACGGTTCAGTCCGCGTACATCTTTTCCAAAGCTTCCGGCTTCTCTTCTGAAACAGGGAGAATACGCTGTCATTTTAATGGGCAACTCTTCCTGTTTTACAATGGTATCGCGGTAAATATTTGTAACAGGAACTTCTGCGGTTGGGATCAAATAAAAATTATCCGCGGTAGCATGATACATCTGTCCTTCTTTATCGGGTAATTGTCCCGTAGCAAACGCACTGGCTTCATTTACCATGAATGGAGGAATGTATTCTGTATAGCCCGCTTCGGTATTCTAATCTAAAAAATACTGCACCAATGCCCTTTGCAGTTTGGCGCCTTTGCCTTTGTATAATGGAAAACCGCGGCCGGTTATTTTAGCGCCGGTCTCAAAATCAACCAGGTCGTATTGCGTGATCAGGTCCCAATGAGGTACCGCGCCTTCACCCAAAACAGGTTTTATTCCGCCTTCTCTTACCACCACATTATCTTCAGGCGTTCGTCCTTCGGGCACTTGTGTTGATGGAAGGTTGGGCAATATTACAATGGCATCCTGCAAATCCTTCTCCACTTTGGCCATCTGCTCTTTCAATGGTTCGAGCATGGCTTTCCAATTGCCAACATCAGCTTTGATCGATTCGGCGCCTTCCTTGTTTCCCTGCGCCATCATTTTACCGATCTCTTTCGAAGCGGCATTTACACGCGCCTGTGTTGTATCGAACTCAGCCTGTAATCTTTTTCTTTCATCATCCAATGCAATGATGGTATCAACCAGCCCGGGCTGGGCAAAATGTTTAATAGCCAATCTTTTTTTTACGTCTTCTGTATTGTTGCGCAATACACTCACTTGTAACATAATCAGGTCAATTTGCGGCAAAGATAACTTTTGCCGGTTGATGATGGCATGCTTCCGCGGTTTACCTTTGCCGTATTATGTTTATTTCAGACGATTTTCAGCAAAGATGGTGGAACCTCGAGGCCAAACTGGTAGAACGGTTCGGTAAAAAACCCGACCTGGAAGCCGTTCTCTTCCTTATCGGCATGCAGGAAACCGGGTTCATGATAGAAAAAATATCAAAAGAGCAAAAGCAGGACCTGATGCATGTAGCCGTTTGCAAAGTATTAAGCCAAAGCGGTTATTATATTTTAGAAGGCAACGATGAAGAAGGCTGGCCGCATTACAAGCAGGTAAAAGAACTGCCGGTAATGATATTATATGAACAGGAGAATTTTATCAAGGATCATGTGTTGCTGTATTTTGAGCAAACAGGGTTCTAGCAAGTTTGGCGTTTGTGGTTTGGCGTTTGTAGTTGGGTGTCACAACCGCAGGAACCTAACCACAAACTCCAAACCACAAACGCCAAACTTTCT
>JAQBNJ010000140.1 GCA_028288645.1 Sediminibacterium sp. | reverse complement strand
AGTATTTTCTGTATAGATGCGATAGTGTTGAAATTCCATATCTTGACTCTTCAAATTAACAGTATGTCTTTTGTGATCTGTATCGTTCCCGCAGCCCCTATGCGAAAAGAAGATGCCCATCGTTCCGAAATGGTGAGCCAGTTATTGTTTGGAGAAATAGCCGAAGTGCTTTCTGAGACCAAAGTGTTTACGAGGCTGCGTTGTTTATACGATGGATATGAAGGCTGGTGTCAATCGAGTCAGTTATCAGCAATAGAAGAAACGCAGGTAAACAAAAACGGCAAACAACTCGCGAATAACTGGGTAACGCCGATCGAATTCAATGGCAACACCATGCAGTTATCATTGGGAAGTTCTTTGGGATTGCTGGAAAACGGCAAGGCACAGGTTGATAAGTATGCATACTCCTTTACCGGCAAAACATGGGATCCTTCCGAGGCTGTTATTACTGAAGAAGCATTAACGCAAAGAGCGTATCAATATCTCAACACACCTTATCTCTGGGGCGGCCGTTCGGTTTTTGGAATTGATTGCAGCGGTTTTGTGCAGCAGGTCTACCATTTCTTCAATATACCCTTACTCCGCGATGCCTATTTACAGGCCACTGAAGGAGAAGTCGTAGGTTTTCTCCAGGAAGCCAAATGCGGCGATCTTGCTTTTTTCGATAATGAGGAGGGAAGGATCACGCATGTGGGCATGCTGTTAAATGCCGATACCATCATTCATTCATCGGGAAAAGTACGGGTTGATAAGATCGACAACATGGGTATTATCAACAGCGATACGAATGAGCGTACACACAAACTGAGGATCATCAAGCGATACTTCTGAAATAATATTGAATATTGAGCAAGGAATTTTGAATGTTGAAGTATAGCCGCGAATCAATCGGAGTTGTCTGCTAATCAAGAACGGTTTTTTCACGATGCTTCACCCGTTCAAAATAACGGAGGCCACCACTTCACCACTCAAAATTCCTTGTTCAGTGTTCAATATTCAAAAAAACGGATTTAACAAAAAAAGCAACCCAATCGGGTTGCTTTTATATTAAAAAGAAGATAAATTTCTTAAATCAGATCAAGTGCCTTTGCGAAATACGTAGCAGTTCCCGGTAATGCCAGCCAGAAGAACTGGCGGTAAACAACCAGTAAAGTAATCATAATGGCTAACCATAAAAAACAAAGCGCCCAATATTTACCTCTTGATTGTTTTACTTCCATTGTGTTGATTTTTGGCAAAGATAAGGTTGGAAAATGATTTTTTACCAATTCACTGCCCCGATTGTTGAATATTTGTGGAAGAAACTGTAGGATCCTTTGGCAGCTTAGGTTTATTGGTATCGAAAAAAAGCATTTTGATTGCAATCAGCATCATTACGATGGCAAAGATCTTCTTCATTTTCTCATCACTCAGCGAAAGTGCGAGTTTGCTCCCGAAGAAACCACCTAATACAAATGCCACTGCTACAATAGCCACATAATTCACGTTCAGGTAGCCCTGTTTGTAATATTGCATTACCGCCAATATCCCAACGGGTAATAGCAGTATTCCCAACGAAGTACCCTGCGCCAGTTTTTGTGAAAATCCAAGTAATATCACCAATGCCGGCACAATGATCACACCCCCGCCAATTCCGACCAAACCACTTAAAAATCCGGCAGCGATGCCGATCAGGATCAGCAGGATAATAACAGATAAGCTCATCTTATTATTTTTTATTGTCACGGATCAGCGCGATTATTTTATGAATGTTTCCTTATAAAAACGGATCGCTTCTTCTATGATTGTTAATGCCTGCGCCTTATCACCAAAATCTTCTACTACAACGGTCTTGTTCTCTAATTTTTTATACTCTTCAAAGAAATGCCTCAACTCATCAAAGAAATGTTTGGGTAATTCTTCAATATTATTATAATGGTTCACACCCGGGTCGGTGGCTGCTACGGCGATGATCTTATCATCCGGGTCGCCGCCATCGATCATCTGCATCACACCCACCACTTTGGCTTCCATCAATGTTAATGGTTGTACAGGTAATGATGTGATCACGAGAATATCCAATGGGTCCTTATCACCACCATATGTCTGCGGGATAAAACCATAGTTGATAGGATAGTAGAAGGATGAAAAAATCACCCTGTCGAGTCTCAACAACCCGCTTGGTTTATCGATCTCATATTTGCACCTGGATCCCTGCGGTATCTCGATGATCGCGTTAACAGTGCGTGGTGCATTTTCTCCATAAGGAACGCCGTGCCATGGGTGAAGTACATTCAGTGGGATCATATGAAATTATTAATATAGTTGATGTTATTTTGTTATCCAATATCCCAATACCACTGCGCCTAATCCCAAAACCAAACTGCAGCCGACGTATAAGAGAAAGGCTCCATAGCGATCCTGGTTCAATAACTGCATATTTTCCCAGGCAAACGCAGAAAAAGTGGTGAACCCGCCGCAGATACCCGTTGCAAGGAACAATCGCCAGTTGGCAAATCCTTCCTGTTTTGCCGCGATCC
>JAQBNJ010000054.1 GCA_028288645.1 Sediminibacterium sp. | reverse complement strand
CTGGAGCCGTTGGGGACAATTATTTTTCGAAACGCATAACAGCAGCGTAGGATGGAACGGAAAATACAATGGTGTAGCACAACCCAGCGGTGCATTTGTTTACGTGATAATGTTTACTGACCCGGATGGGGCGGCGGTTAAAAGAACGGGAACGTTGGTGCTGATGCGATGAGGTCTATTTTGGAATTTTGAAATTTTGGAATTGGGAGATTGGGAAATTTGCTGAGGGTGCTGGCGTGGATAAAATTCCAAAATCTCCCAATTCCAAAATTCCAAAATCGTCTTAGTTTCCCAGTATATCAAACTTACTCTTCGGCCTCAAATCTTCCAGCCATTTAAAACCGCGCAGTTTCATTTCTTCATGATTGGTTGAGCGCATGGGGTAGTTAGTGGCGTCGTAAGGAAGTTTTCCGGTAAAGCGTTTGGGTTTACTGTTACCGTCGAACAAAACATCCATCATACTGGCACTGCCTTTATTCATGCCTTTGAACTGTTTCTTTTCGTTCTGTAAATAATATACATTTTCTGCATTTCCTTTCAGTCGAACAAAACTGATGTTCCCGTCATCGAACAAAGCATTGATGCTGCTTGCTTTTATCTGGTTAAAATAAATGGTACTGTCAACCCTGCCAACAGCCATCGCATTTTCAAATACATAGAGGCGCTCCGGCTTTTTATTTTTTGTATAGAGATAGATCGTATCGCCTGTTATCTGGTTTTGCTTTGCCCAGATCACAGGATCACGGAACAAACGGAATACGGAATCTTCCAGCGAATAAAACAAACTGTCGCAAACCGCCTGTAAAGAATCGGAAAAGATCTTTACATGAAAATAAGCTTCAAAATATTTATTGCTGCTGCTGTCTTTTTTATTGGATGAATCTGCCAAAGCGATGTGCGCGAGAGAATCGGCACGACGCTTAAATAATATAGAATCTGCCGCTGTTTTGGGCCTTAAGGTATCCGCAATCGAATCGCGCACCACGGGTACTTTCCGCGTTTTTAAAAGATCCGACAATCTCGCCGAGTATAATGTATCCGCCGAAACGAATATGGAATCTTTGCTTTGTTTGATCAGCAGGATGGGTTTTTCGGTGGCGAGCAGAATATCTTTCTTGCGGTTTGTTTTGATATTATTTGCGATCAGGTCAAAACCTTTGGCTGTATCCTTTCCCCTGTAAACCGCGTTGCCGCGAAACTCATCCAGTTTGGTGGAATCATCAATCGCCATATCATCCGCAGTAAACGTATACGTGCTGTCTTCGACTACGGAGCGTTTGTTTAATATGCCGCGTTTATTCTTCATGTCAAAATATCCTTGTCTCGTTTTCACAGTCCGTCTTCCGCTGTCACTATAGATAATGGTGGGAGAGGTGAACGTAGCGATCTCTGTGGAAGTATTGTATTGAAGTGTATCGGTTACCACTTTGTATTCCGGATCGATCAGTACTACGTTTTGTTTAAAAAGCACGTCTTTGGTATCGCCGTAATAATAACCCTCCTTACTGGTAAGCACTGTTTTCTTGTTAACGAGTTTACCGCCCTTAAGGTATGTGCCGATTTTAAGCGTCACATCGTATTCCAGTTCATCACTTGTCAGTTCACCTTTGCCATCGGTGAGCCTCACTTTTCGTTTCAGGTATGCTTTTTTTTCTTTGCCTAAATATTTTACATACTGCGCATAGGTATGAACACTGTCTGCATCATTGATATGAACATTGCCAAAAGCTTCCAGCGAATTATCAAATTCGTTGATCACCATACTGTCTGCGTAGAAATCAGTTTTCTCCTGTTTTACATGTGCCTTAACAGCAAGAGAAGTGAAAGTGTGGGTTGAATCTACTTTTACAATATTGATGCGCTCACCGCCTTTGATCTCTAAGATCTTGCCTTCCTGTTTGGCAGTGTCCTGGGCAGGGCGCTGGGCTGTTGCAGCCTGCACGATAAAAAAGAAAACCAGTAAGTATGAAATAATTTTTTGAACCATCAGCTTATTTCTTGGTCGAGTCAACCGGTAAAGGCGCCAGTAACGGACCGTCTTTGTCTTTTTTGCCAAATACGGAAATGTTCACATAGCGTTTCGGATGTACTCTTAGATCATCCAAAAGTATGTTTGCGCTGCGTATGGTATTGCTAAGGTTATTGTAAAGTGTCTTATCGTTCATCAGTTTGCCGAGTGTTCCGTCTGAAGAATTTACTTTGTCCAGTATGCCGTTCAGCCGGCCAATGGTGGCTTTCAACTGGTCAACGCTTCCCACAAAATCTGCTTTCGAAAAATTGTCCGTTGTTTTTTCTACATTACTAAGGAGCCGGTTCACTTTTTCATTGTTATCCGACAGGTTCTTTGTAAAACTCGCAACATTATCCATCGATTGTGCAATGGCTCCTGATTGTGCATTCAGCATCGCTTGAATGGAAGCGGAGGACATAGCCAGGCTGGCCGTTGTCTTGTTGATATTGGCGATCGCCTGTTGCATATTATTCTTCGAAGAGGGATCAAAAATGGAATTGATATTCCTCAAAACACTATCAAGCGTATGAATGGTTGTTTTAACCTGGTCAGCTACGGGCCCGAGTTTGTTCATCGCATCTCCCAATAATCCCGCGCTGGATGCAGTTAAAATCGTATCGCCCGTTTTGAGGTATTGCGTTGCATTTCCCTGCGTGATCACCATACTCGATGAGCCAAGCGGATTTTCTTTGATGGTAGCGATCGAATTTACAGGGATATTATAATTGTCTTTAAGCTTTACGGTTACAATGATGGCTGACAGGTTTTTATCCGCATCCTCAATATCACTCACCGCGCCCACCTGGAACCCATTGATGTAAACAGGATTTGATACCATGATGCCCTTGGTATCTGTGTATTTGGCGAAAATAAAATTGCCGGTTTTAAATAATGTTTTTCCTTTCAGGAAATTAAAACCCAGTATCAAAACTGTGATGGCGATGGCGGTCAGTGCACCCACCTTCGTTTCGTTCGATATCTTCATAAGGTGCAAATCTAAGGATTCTTTAGGAAGACAAGGTATTAGGCGTTAGGTGTTAGCTGTTAGCTGCTAACTCCTAATAGCTAATGGCTAACACCTAATACCTAATAAAAAAGCATTCCATCTCACTTCCCTGCACTGCTGCTGTTGGACAACTGCTTCTCCAGCGAATACTTATATCTTTTCAACGCTTTCACCAATACCTCACAGATCTCTCTTTGTCCCTGTTCGCTGTTCAGGTAATCTTCTTCCTCGGGATTTGATATAAAACCGGTTTCTACCAGTACCGCGGGCATGGCCACGGCCTGT
>JAQBNJ010000088.1 GCA_028288645.1 Sediminibacterium sp. | reverse complement strand
TTTTCAATGAATTGTTTATCTGCCTGCGAATAGGCTATGCCTTTCATATGAGTGAGAGGGGATCTTGCAAAATATTCCTTAATGATATTCCGGTTGGTGATCAGGTTGGTGATCTGGGCATTTAAATGCTCAAACGAGAAAGGTTTTTCAATATAGGCATCTGCACCAACCTCAAGTCCTTCGATCTTTGCATGAAGTGAGTTTTTGGCCGTTAGTAAAATGATCGGAATATGGCTGTACTGGATATCAGTCTTTATTTTCTTACATAATTCAATCCCATCCATTACCGGCATCATGATATCACTGATAACCAATTGCACATTTTCTTTTTCCAGCACATCAAGCGCCTGTTGCCCGTTCAGCGCGAAACGTGTCTGGTAATTTGGCCATAGTTCGCGCTGGATAAAAGAGAGGATTTCTTTATTGTCTTCCACAACAAGTATGGTTGGCTTGTTATTGTCCAACATGTTTTCAGGTGAAGTGATCGTTTCATTTTCATTGCCGGCCTCATCTGCGCTATGTTCTTTCAGATCGATCTCCATATCCTGGTGTATGGGTAAGGAAAGTACAAACAGGTTCCATTCGTCGCGGGTCGTCTTTAATTCAAGATTTCCTTTGTGAAGTTCAACAAGCGCTTTGGCCAGGGGAAGACCTACTCCTGTTCCGGCTTCTTTTGCGGTTTCCTTGATCCTGAAGAACGGTTCAAAAATTTTCTCACTCAGTTCATTGGGAATTTTGTACCCGTCATTTTTGAACTCTATATGAAACATGCTGTCTTCGCTGGAGAAAGGAAGCATACGTACCGATACTTTTTTGTCAGCGTATTTAATGGCATTATTGATCAGGTTGACAATGATCTTTTTGACCGCTTCTTCATCAACAAATGCATGAAGCGTTATGCGCGGAACATCCACTGTGAAGTGCAGGTTTTTCTGGTCCGCTGCCGTTTTGAAAATAGAATGCATTTCCTCCAGCATCTCGTTGATGTCAGCCTTTGTAAAAGTGAGGCTGAATTTATTTTCTTCAGCCTTTCTGAAATCGAGCAATTGATTGGTTAAGGCAATCAGGCGATTAGTACTCTTCTTCATAATCTCAAGACTTTCTTTTGTTTCGAAATCTATGGTTTTCCGGCCCAGCAATTTATCAAGCGGCATTTTTATCAATGTCAAAGGTGTTCTTATTTCATGCGCTACATTGGTGAAAAACTCAATTTTTGCGTTGTAAATTTCTCTTTCCTTTTCCCTTTCGAAAAGGTCGATTTTCCGGTTATTCCTGGCATTTAACACCAGGTAGTAGGACCGAAGGATGATAAATATAATGGTTCCGCCGGCCAATACATAAAACAGATATGCCCACCTGGTTGCCCAGAAGGGTGGGAGGATGGTGATCTGTAAGGTAGTTTCTTTCGGATTCCATTTTCCATTGCCTATAGAACCCTTTACCCTGAAAAGATAGTGGCCCGGTGGCAATTGTGTATAATAAATACGCCTGTTACTTTTTAACAATGTCCATCCATTGTCAAAATTGTCCATCGTATACATATACTCATTTAACTCCGGCGAGTTATAACTTAAAGCAGCAACATCCAGGTTAATACTGGATTGACTATAGGGTAAGGTTATTTCATTGGTATAAAGAATGGAAGTTTGTAACGACTCTTTATTGATGGGAAGATCTTTATTGTTGACCTGTATACCTGTAATAAAAACCGGTGGTGTAAAATCACGCTCTTCTATGTTCTTAGGGTTAAAAGAGATCATTCCATTAATAGTGCCAAAATATAAATCGCCATTCGGGTCCTTATAAGAGGAGCGGGTATTGAATTGTTCTGTAGGCAAACCATTGGCGCCTCTATAAGTCCGTATTGTGTGATCTGTTGGGTTGATCACTGCAAGGCCTTTGGCAGTTGAAACCCAGACTTTTTTATCATCATCTTCTTTCACAGAAAGTACCTGGTTGTCCGGCAATCCGTTCTGCATGGTATAATGCCTGATCTTTTGAGTGGCAGGATCATATTGAGACAGGCCCTCCTGCGTACAGATCCATAGTTGGTGGTGGCTATCCTCGTATAAACTACCGACCTGGTTGTTTAGTAAGCCGGTATTATTTGTTGGATGCTTTTGCAGCTGTCCCAGTTTTTTTGTCAGAGGATTATAAAAGTAGACCCCGTTGCCGGCCGAGGCCACCCAGAGTGTGCCTTGATTGTCTTCATGAATAGCATTAACCTGCATATTGAAAAAAGGAACTGCGCTAAAGTTGTTCCTGGTTTTGTTGTACCGGTATATGCCAGCCCTTGTGCCCACCAGGATATCTCCATTCCGCGTTCTTTGAATCGTAATAATGAAATCACTCTTAAGCGAATTGCTATCCTTTCCTGATTGGTAATGGCGGATCACTTTACCTGAAGGAATATCCATTACGTCCAACCCATGTTCCAGTGTGCCTATCCACAATTCGTTGCCCACTGCCAGCAGGCCGTGTATGTTTGAATAAACAATATCTCCTTTTTGTTTTCCTGGTCCGTAGTGCTGGTATTGCCCCGTTTTTAGATTTAATTTATTTAGCCCGGCATCCTCAGTTCCGATCCAAAGATTGCCATACTGATCGGGAGTGATCTCATGAATAATATTTCCCTGTATACTATTTGCTATGGCCGGTAGGGGAAGATATTTTTTAAAAACATTGTACTCCTTTGAATAATAGTTTACCCCGCCGAAGAAAGTACCCAGCCATGTTCCTCCTTCTCTATCCTTATAAAATGTAAAAACAACATTGTCAGTGATCGAATAGGGATTATTATACTGTTTTTGTATTCTCCTGCCCTTGCCGGTTGATGTGTTATAAATGTATAAGCCTGTTTCCGTACCTATCCAGATCTCAGATGCGGAGTAGCGGATAAATGAATGCACCTGCACATGGTTCAACTCCGGGTCCTTCTCAAAAATATTCGTAAGCCCCGGGTGTTTGGTATTAAAGGCGTAGGCATGGGCAAATGTTCCCACAAGGATCGCACTATCTTCCAGGGGGTAGATATCACGGACGCCATTAACTTCCCCATCTTTGCTGAAAGCAGAAAGATCATAACTCTCAAAATGGTTGGTCGCGCGATTGTATTTTTTTAAAATACCATTGTTGGTGGCAGCCCAAACAACGCCTGATGTAGAAATGCAGATACTGGCCATATCCCCATCATAGCTTTCAACAGCGCCCCGTAAAAAATTATATTTATACAATAGACCATTGCAAATGATCCAGATATTATTTTGGTTATCTGCACGGATCGCGGGTATCTGCCCCAACGGAATTTTGTTGAACGGTTTGAAGAGTTCTTTGACCGGATCATACAGGTAAATCCCTTTGCTCGTTCCTACCCAAAGGATCTCATGTGGATCTTCATACAAACTCAAAATGGAGTTGCTGCCAATGCCGGATGAATCAGGATAGCTGTTCCTGAAAACGCGCGACGAGTAACCATCAAAACGGTATAGCCCTCTTCTGCCCCCAAACCACATAAAACCTTTCTTGTCCTGGGTGATGCAGATAATGTTATTACTTGCTATCCCTTTGTTCCCCTGGAAGTTTTTAAAATAATAAGATTGAGCCGGCAGCAGGTTTGCAACGCTCAACATGGCAATCAGTAATATGGCTGGTCTCAACAACATCGCGCTGGCTTAAAGGTAATACCGGTTTTTCAGAACAATATACTTTTAAACATGGTATTTAAATATGATATCCGTAAAATGAGACGTGGTGAAAACAAATTGAAACGCATTGATTGACAATTAGAAAAAACTATGTTTTCCTTAGCTCCCTGAACAGTGCCGATGTTGGACACTGCCGTTTCCCGGATTTCTTTGATCTCTAAAACGATTGCTTATGCCCGCCAAACTTCAATTAAACGTATCCTTTACTAAACGCATTGTATCTCCACTCTGGTTGCCGCGTTGGGCCATAAAATGTCGCAATCATCCTTTGCGACCAATGTTGGTATTGTCGGCCAAAGTTTTCGGAGCACAGAAGCCTGGCGCGCAATGAATAGATACAATTTAATTGAATCAATCTCCTGGTTGAGGAATTTTACCAACAATGAACACATAAAAAACTGAAGTGATATTTTTTTAATGAGCCGACTAACGGTCGTTAAACGTAAACGATGGGTATAGATCATTGTTTTGGCAAGTTTCAGTGATCTCCCTATCGTTTTTCCAGGTAGTACCAGGTATTGGCAACAGGTGCCTATTTTTATACAAACTTTATTTTGGACGTTTGTCCTTTACTATGTATCCCGGCTGAAGTAAGGATCTAAAAACATATATGAAAAGAACTAGTTTATTGGCCCGCCCGAATGAATCAACACAAGCTGTTAAGAGACACCTGAAATTTATTTTTTTTGTATTTTTTTCAGTCGTTCATTTCACCTCTTCTTATTGCCAGGTTACTGTTGAATCGTATGATGATTTCCCGGTGTATACCGGCCCGGATCTCGGCGTGCAGTATAAGCCTTCTTCAACCATTTTTAAAATATGGGCACCCCATGCATCTGAAGTAGTGTTGCGTTTGTATAAGACAGGTGACAGTAAAGATAGTATTGCACTGAGCGCTGTATCGATGATCAGATCTGATGCAGGGACCTGGTCCTTGTCCGTAAACAGGGATATCAAAAACAGTTTTTATACTTTCCAGGTTAAACAGGATAATAAATGGCTGACGGAGGGCCCCGATATGTATGCGCTCGCTGTTGGTGTTAACGGCAAAAGAGGAATGGTAGTAGACATGCGTGAAACCGATCCGGCCAACTGGAGTAAAGACAAACATCCTTTGCAAAAAAACTATACAGACATTATACTCTACGAAACCCATATACGCGATCTTTCTATCTCAAAAAATTCCGGCATCGATCATAAAGGTAAGTTCCTCGGGTTTACAGAAAGAGGTACCAAAGGCCCCGGTGGCGTTTCAACGGGATTAGATCATTTAAAAGAGTTGGGTGTAACACATATTCATATCTTACCCTCATTCGATTTCAGGTCGGTGGATGAATCAACGCCTGAATTAAAAAGATACAACTGGGGATACGATCCTGTTAACTACAACACACCCGAAGGTAGCTATGCTACCGATCCTTATGACGGAAGAACAAGGATCAAAGAATTAAAAGAATTGGTGCAGGCTTTACATGCAAATGGTATGCGCGTGATCCTCGATGTGGTGTACAATCATACAGGTGGCCTCGAAGCGCCTTTTAACCGTTTCGCTCCCGGATATTTTTACAGGCACAATACCAACGGTACTTATTCCAACGGAACAGGTACAGGAAACGAAACAGCATCTGAGCGACCCATGATGAGAAAATTTATGATTGAATCAGTTCTCTATTGGATGAAAGAATACCACGTGGATGGCTTTCGTTTTGACCTGATGGGCAACCATGATATTGAAACGATGAATCAACTTAGTGAAGCAGTGCACGCATTGGACCCGACCGCATTTATTTATGGAGAAGGATGGACCGCGGGCAGAACTCCTTTACCGGCGAATGAACAGTCTGTTAAAGGCAGCGTTTACAAGCTGAACAAAATTGCAGCGTTTAGTGATGATATAAGAGATGGCTTGCGTGGCCTGGTGAGCAATGCAAAGGCAAAAGGATTTGTAAGCGGTGCAACGGGTCAGGCAGAAACGATCAAGTTTGCCATAGTAGGCGCCACACAACATCCACAGATTAAGTATGATAAAAGCCGGAGTAAACAACCCTGGGCAAAAGAGCCATATCAAACCATCAACTATGTTTCCTGCCACGATGATGCTACTTTATTCGACAGGCTTACTGAAACGAATCCCGGTGCATCGATCGATGAAATTATTAAGATGGACAAACTGGCGCAAACAGTGGTATTTACTTCGCAGGGAGTGCCGTTTCTGCATTCAGGGGCTGAAATGTTACGGACAAAATACGGCGTGCATAATTCATACCGCTCCGCTGATTCGATCAATGAGATCGACTGGAACAGGAAAGTTCAATATGCAGATGTATTTAATTATTACAAGGGCCTGGTATCCCTAAGAAAGAATCATCCTGCATTCAGGCTGCCAAACACAGAAATGATCCAGCAACACTTAAAATTTATTGATGCGGTTGAGGATTCATCATTTATTGCCTACCAGCTCAATGATGTAAAATCAGACAAATGGGAAAATATTCTCGTTCTACTCAATGGTGGTAAAAATGAAAAGCAAATGGAACTGCCACCCGGAACCTGGATGCTGGCAGTTGATGGGCGATCGATCAATGATAAAGGTATCCGAAAGGTTTCCGGGAACATTACGATTCCTGCAACAGCCGCCTACGTGCTGTTTAAATGAGGAGCCCGTTCTATGCATGCTGGTTTTCCGAAAGAATTAATGTAAAGCTGGAACGTAAAGCCCGCCAGGGATGCGCAAAGAACGCAAGGGATTTTCTTTGCGCCCATTGCGTAACCTTTGCGGCCCTTGCGTTCCAGCTTTTAATCACAACATAAAAATTGCAAAAAAATAAAAAGCAAGCCCGAACAAGAAACGTTGTTCATCTCAATAAAAATGCGCTTAACCCTCCCTAAAAGAAAAATATTCTTGTTTTACAACTACAATTCACCTGATATCAAAAAAATCAGAAACGAAATATCAAATCACAATTAAAAATGATCTGTCTGCTTTTCATTAATATTTCCCCATTGTCTGCGGTAAAAAAATAACAGTTCCTTAAGATTGAGACGTGTTGAGAATATTTTGAGACCGTAAGATTATGGTTTCTATTAAAAAAAATGTCTTTTCGATGGTCGAATTCAAAATTCCGAATTAGACAAGCCAAATCCATCGATTGTAACGCATTTCCCAAAATGTAAAACTGCCATATGACCAGATCATCTAAGAAACCCATACCTTTTAATGAGGTACTAAAAAGGGACACTCTCATTTCCTGTGAACCTACGGCTCAAAAAACCTCTCCAGTCAGATCGACTGTCCACACATCATTTCCTGAATCAATCAAAACCTGCATATGAAAAGTAAACTGCACCCATTACTGATTTTATTATTTTGCTCACTGTCTCTTTGCCTGTTCCAAACAGCAAATGCCCAGAACCGGGTTGTAACCGGTAAAGTACTTACTGAAAAAGGAGAGCCCGTAGTGGGAGCTTCTGTTGGCATTGGCAACGCTGCCGCAACGAGGTATGTAACTACCGATTCCAAAGGCGCGTTCAAACTGCAGGCATCTGCAAGAGATACGGTAACAATATCTTCAGTTGGATTTGAAGTTAAGCGCGTTCCCATCGGTTCGTTATCTGACTTCAATATTACACTAACATCTAAAACAGAATCATTGAACGAGGTAGTGGTGGTTGGTTATGGTGTTCAGAACCGCCGCGATGTAACAGGTTCGATCTCCAAGGTTGATGGTAAAGTGTTTGCCACTCTTCCTGTTTCATCATTTGATGCAGCATTGCAAGGGCGTGCAGCGGGTGTGCAGGTAACTCAGTCAACGGGTATGGCCGGAGCAGGTGCCGTAATACGGATCCGCGGAACGGGATCGATCACAGCGGGTGGTGAACCATTGTATGTAGTTGATGGTATCCCTATCACGCCAAACTCAGGGTCGACCATTGGCGCTGCCAATACCAATCCACTTTCTTCCATTAACCCTGCAGATATAGAAAGTCTTGAAATTTTAAAAGATGCTTCTTCAGCAGCTATTTATGGATCACGCGGCGCTAACGGGGTTATACTTATCACCACCAAGCGTGGTAAAAAAGGAAAACCACAATTCAGTTTCTCTTCAAGATTTTCTGCATCGAATATTACCCGTAAACCAGAACTTGTAAATACACAGGAGTATATCACATTATTTAAAGAAGCGGTAGCGAATGATTTTAAATTTAACCCAACAGGTGCACCCGCAACAAAGGCTTTACCAGGTGGCTATACAGAAGCAGACGCTTTAAAAAATAACACCGACTGGCAGGATGCTACCACGCACACGGGTTATTCAACTTTTAACGATCTGTCTGTCAGCTTCGGTACGCAAAAGTTTAAGGCGTATATCGGGTTATCAAACGCCCATGAAAGTTCGTTTCTTATAAATGATATTTTCAGAAGAAACAGTGCGAGGTTAAATATGGATTATACACCTTTTTCATTTCTTAAAATATCAACTAATCTTTCCTACACCTTTACTGACCAGAATTACATACCGGTTGGTTTTGATGGAGGCTACGGAAGGGCCATTTCTACAGCTATACCTTATTTCCCGATTTACCAGGCAGATACACTTTACAGAACACCTGTCGGCTCAAACCCTGTGTCAGAAATATATAACAGGACACGCAGGGCAAAAAACGGAAGAACATTTGCAGGCCTGAATATAGATGCCACAATTCTCAAGGGCCTGGTGGCACACGTAGAAGGAACATTTGATTACAGCGATAATAATCTTTACCAGCTAACTACCAGGGTATTGTCGAACACTCCACCATCAAATGTAAACCGAAGCTTTCTTGCAAATATCAACAGCAAAATATTTTTGAATTATGATCTCCAGGTGAAAGGGGTGCACAGGTTTAAATTTTTATTGGGAGGTGAGATATTAAAAAATATCGGGAATTCAAATGGTGAAAGCGTAACATTTTTGCCGGGCAATGAAGATTGGTTATTCAATCACCCTGTACTGCCTCCGGACAGTATTCCAAGTCCAACACTCCCGGGTGTTAATATCGCCAACCCGGCGCATACAAGATCATTCGGTACACAGAATGAGTATTCCTTTTTATCCTACTATGGCCGTATCAACTATACCTACAAGGACCGCTATATGTTAACCGGAATATTCCGCCGTGATGGTTCTTCCAGGTTTGGTGTAAACAATAAATATGGTACGTTCCCTGCTATTTCAGCAGGCTGGATCATAACAGCAGAAGACTTCATGAAAAAAG
>JAQBNJ010000540.1 GCA_028288645.1 Sediminibacterium sp. | reverse complement strand
CCATGAAAAACCGCCTGCTGGTGCGGATTTTCGCCATAGCGTAAAATCTGTTGCATACCTGGATTAAAATAATTGCTGATGGCAATATCATAATGCATTACAACTTCAAAAGCCTTTGCCGCATAGGCTTTTCTTTGTTCGATGCTTGTTTCACCATTTTGCTCAGTCAACAATTTTTCAAGCGAAGCATAATCATGTTTGGCAGCGATCACCGTGATGTCCCTGAAATTCTTTGCCGCCGCACGGATCATAGATGGCCCGCCGATATCTATTTTTTCGATGATCAGTTTTTCCTCGCTGGTGGTGCGTAAAGTTTCTTCAAAAGGGTAGAGGTCAACGATCACGAGGTCTATTTCGGGAATATTGTACTCTTTCATTTCCACTAAATCCTGCGGCTCATACCTCCTGCCCAGGATCCCACCGAATACGGCAGGGTGCAGGGTTTTAACACGGCCGCCTAAAATAGAAGGGTAGGTAGTTAAACTTTCTACCGGCACACAAGCAACGCCAAGATCCTCCAGGAATTTCTGTGTACCACCGGTTGAATAGATCGTGATACCCAGTTCCTGTAATTTTTTAGCAATGGGTTCGAGACCGTCCTTGTAAAAAACGGAGATAAGCGCGGATTGAATTTTCTTTTGCATGAGGGTGGGGTTAGGGAATTTTGAAATTTTGGAATTGGGAGATTGGGAAATTTCTTTTGGTGCAAGCACTCCCTGCAATTCCAAAATCTCCCAATTCCAAAATTCCAAAATTGCTATAAGTCCATTTCAAAAGCACCTTGCTCAGAAATGGTATGATGGCGCAAATGTAGGCTGTCGGCATCTTTTTTCCAGTACTGTATTTTCCACAATGGATTGCTGCTGTCGAACACATATTGTGGACAATCAAATACGGCGGCCAGTTGGCTGAGGTAGATCCTTGGATTGCCGCTAAGGATAATGATATCAACAGGGATCCTGGGCCGGCCGGGTATATAGTAGACAGTTTTGTCGATGATCAAAACCGATCTATGCTGACCGGCTATCAGTTGGTCATTAATATGGGTATTGGCAAGTTCACCCTGGGACACGCCATGCAAAACACGCGATGGCTGTAAATGGAAGTTTTGATCCGTAGATGAAGCATCGCCTATGAACCGGTAAGCATTTCCGTCAATAATATCGATCGCTCTTTGCCTGGCAATATTGTATACGATCAGTTTTTGTTGTGCGGACTGATGGATGAACCGGGTGATTCTCACTAAAATGAAGATGGTAAGAATACCTGGGCTAATAAGACAGGCAAAACGCTTCTTTTGCAGTAACCACCATGCGAAATAACCAATTGCGATGTATAAGGCAATCGTTTGCAGTAAACTCACCTGTATATTATCTATCACCGAAAATGGCAACCGTGCCGTGCGCTCGATAACAGCATTCATTTGATTGATGAGAAAAGAAACGACTTTACCTGTATATACATTCAGAAACGGGATTTTACACACAAGCAATAATAGCAGTTCTCCATATAAAATAAATCCAGATAAAGGCACTGCAATAAAATTGGTGAACAGGAACAGGTTGGGAAACTGGTGAAAATAATACAGGATAATAGGCAATGTTAACACCTGTGCCGATATCGTAATGGCATTGAGTTGCCATACCGCATTCAACAGTTTATTTTTGAAATAGAACCATTGATAGATGGGCTTCATAAATAAAACGATACTCAATACAGCGGTATAGGATAATTGAAAACCTACATCCCAAAAGAAATACGGATTGTAAACCAGCAGGCAGAAAGCGGATGCAGCCAATGTGTTATAAATATTTGTGCGTCTTCCCAAACTTTCGCCAATCACGATAAAAGAGAACATCACCACAGATCGTAGAATAGAAGCTGCGGCGCCTGCGAGTAAACTGAATCCCCACAACACAAAAAGTATCAGTAGTGGTTTTGCCCATCGCATCCATTTTTGTTTGCGGAAGGGTTTTAGTATTAACAACATCAATCCATAGATCATACCTAAATGCAAACCACTGATCGCGATAATATGAACCACGCCAGTGTTACTATATGAGCGGACAAGATCCTTATCAAGATCGTCCCTGTACCCGATCAGTAATGCTTCTGCAACACCTGCTTCTGTTTCCCCCGGAACCCATTTGCGAAAAATGGATAAGACATTGCTGCGGGTATTGATCAATAATTCCGTGAGACTATTTTTTAAAACCTTGCCGGTAATAAAATAGTCCTTTGGTTGCAGGTACACCTGGTAGTGAATATCCTGCTGCGCGCAATACTGTTTATAGTCGAACCCGCCGGGATTGCCCGGATTGGTAATGGCCTGCAAAGGTTTTTGTATGATGATCTGCGAACCGTATTGCAATGCCGGAGCGATACTGTCTTTCTTAAAATACATGAGGAGATTCCCTTTCACCATTGCCCATTCACCATTCACTAAAACGGCGTCAACTTTAGCTAAAGCTTTGTACGAATTGGGTTTCGCCGTTAATGGTTCCTGTAGCAGAACTGAAATCGCAGTTGCTTTTGATATATGATTTCCTATCCAGGCTGCATCATTTTCTATGTTTTGAAAATGCATGAGAAGACATCCCACACAAATGAACAGAAAGTTAAACGAAAGGCCATTTATCCAGCGCAGTTGATATCGGAACTTCGATGAGATCCTGATCAGGAAGATGACTGTTATTGAAATGAGTGATAAAATGAACTGAAGGCGAACAGGAATTTGCTGGTAATGAGAGAAAACGATCCCAGCCGTTAACGGTATCAGTAAACGGATAAAGGGAACGGAGCGCCAGAATTGTTTTCCATATCGCCGCATGATTCAAATTGTTTT
>JAQBNJ010000528.1 GCA_028288645.1 Sediminibacterium sp. | reverse complement strand
GCCGTTTGGCGGGGATTCAGTTCATCAGTGTCGCCGGTAATAGCAGGATTACCGTTCGGCATGTACGTGATCAGCCAGTTGGATCATAATGCAAAAGGGAAAGTGAATGCACTGCATATTGCCGGTGCTGTCTTTACATCCATGGTGCTTACCCAGGGGATGAAATATGTTGTGAACCGCGACCGTCCATATATTACCTATCCGTTGGATGTTCATCCCTATGATAATTCCGAACGGACCCAATCCTTTCCATCGCAACGAACTTCATTTGCTTTTGCAACTGCCACTTCATTGAGCATGCACTATAAAAAATGGTGGGTGGTTGTGCCGGCTTACTTATGGGCATCGGGAGTGGGTTATTCAAGATTATATCTCGGTGCGCATTATCCCAGCGATGTATTTGCCGGTGCGGCGCTGGGTGCAGGCAGTGCCGTGTTGTCTGAATGGCTGACGAAAAAAATATGGCCCGGGAAACAATAAGTTTTTACAGAACATATTGTATCTTTTAATCATGAGAAAAACTGTTACACGCTTCTTCAGGATATTTTTATTGTTGCTCCTGGTAAGTATCATTATTTATTGCTGGACATATTTCCCAATCATTACCGGATACTCGGCGCAAACTATGTGCTCCGGTATTTTTGTTTCAGGCAGGGCGGTTGATGATATTGAGAAAGATGAATTAAGTAAGTTTCCCATTTTCGGGCTTCCGGGATACACTATTGATTACAAAGACAGTTCTGTTACCGCAACGCTGTGGGGGATGGCCCGCAAAACAGCCGTTTACCGGAAGGGCCTTGGCGCTACTATCATAAATAAAATAACTGTTGCTGAATTACGCGCACAACCTATCTATTTGCCAGATCCTGTCAACAGAAACCAGGACACAGTTGCATGGCCACAAGGCAATCTTACCAGCAATACCATGCCAAAAGGAATTGATACGGCACAATTGCGCAATGCTGTCTCATGGGCATTTTATAAACCAGGTAAGGATACAATAACACCTACAAGATCTGTTCTGATCGTTTACGATAACCAGCTCATTGCAGAAAAATATGCAAGAGGGTTTACTATGAACACCAAACAAATGGGTTGGTCGATGGCAAAAAGCATTACCAACGCGATGCTTGGCATATTAACCAAACAAGGTAAAATAAACATGGCTTCTCCCGCACCCGTTGCAGAATGGCAACAGGATGACAGGAAAAAAATAACATTGACAAACCTTGCGCAATTAAACAGCGGCCTGCGTTGGTCATCATTTACCGGGTATGCGAGTACACAGGCCAATATGCTTTTCAAAGAAGATGATATGGCCGGGTATACATTACGGCAACCGCTCAAACACGAGCCGGGTACGGTCTTCAATTATTCCGATGGTTCGGTAAATATCCTGCATCGTATCATGCGGAAAACTTTGGGAGACCAGGCCTACCATCGTTTTCCTTATGAGGAATTATTTAATAAAACGGGTATGCTCAATACCATCATAGAATCCGATGCAAGCGGAACTTTTGTAGGATCGTCTTATATATATGCTACCGCAAGGGATTGGGCAAGGCTTGGATTACTGTACCTGCACGATGGCATATGGAATAGCGAAAGGATCTTACCGGAAGGCTGGGTGAAGTTCTCTACCACGCAAAGCACCGCAAAAAATGCGCACAAAGGAGGAAGGTACGGCGCGGGATGGTGGGTGAACCAGGATGATAAAAATAATGGGAACAACAGGAGATGGCCTAGGGTTCCTGCTGATTGTTTTTATGCACAAGGGTGGGACGGGCAATATGTATGGGTAATACCTTCAAAGAAACTGGTGGTAGTGCGTTTGGCCTGCGAAGGTTTTTCTGCGATGGACCCGGATGCTTTTTTGGCTGATGTGATAAAGGCGTTGCCGAAATAAAAAACGGTATCTGCCATTGGAAAACACAATTTAAAGTTGTTTATGATACAGCATTTCATCAAGATCGCTTTCCGAAATTTCAGAAAGTACAAAGCTTTTTCTATTTTAAATGTATCGGCATTAGCTATAGGCATGGCAGGAGCTATGCTTTTGCTGATATGGATACAACACCAGCTGAGTATTGACCAATTTCATGAAAAAAAAGAAAATCTGTATAAAGTATTTGCCAATCAGAACATCGACGGGCAAATACAGACTTCTGCATCTATCCCTATTGCTTCGCTTACATTACTACAGAGTGGTATTCCTGAAATAAGAAATATAACGGGTATACGGGCTGGCAATAAACTGTTGCAATTCTCGGAAACCAAACTAAATGTTGTAGGTAATGTAGTCGATCCCGCATTCCTGGATATGTTCAGCTTTCCGCTTATTAGTGGAAATAAAGAAACAGCATTGCAAGACAGCAAGTCAATTGTTATCTCGGAAAAATTGGCCAAATCATTATTCAGAACAGAAGATCCGATGAATAAAGTAATCAGGGCCGATGGTAAGGATAATTTTATTGTTAAAGGCGTATGTAAAGATCCTCCTGATAATACCCAATTTGGATTTGATTACCTTGTTTCCGATGAATCGGGCGGGTCACAGAATGCACAGCCGGGCATCCTTGTAGAATTGCAAAGAGATGCAAACATCGCTGCAGTAAATGACAAGATGAATGCCATCATAGCAAGGGATAAAACAACTACTGAAAAAACGACTTTATTTTTATATCCTTTACAAAAATTATGGCTACAGTCACATTTCGAAAATGGTAAACCAGCTGGTGGTGGGATTGACCTTATACGCTTCCTGGGCCTGGTTGCAGGTATTATACTGCTTATTGGCTGTATCAACTTTATGAACCTGAGCACGGCCCGAAGCATCAAGCGCGCGAAAGAAGTGGGTGTGAGAAAAATATTGGGCGGCAGCAGGCAAATGTTGATCGGACAGTTCATTGGCGAATCTGTTTTCATGTCTTTCGTTGCCGGTATCCTCGCTTTAGGGATCGTTGCATTTGCTTTGCCTTCTTTTAATACTGTTACTGGTGGAAATCTTGTGATTAGATATGCTGATCCCTATTTTTGGATCGGCCTCATAAGTTTTATCCTGTTAACCGGGATCATGGCCGGTAGTTACCCGGCATTTTTTCTTTCGTCCTTTAAACCCGTAAAAGCGTTACAGGGCCTGCTTGAAAAAAGGCATGTTTATTTAACACCAAAGAAAATATTGTTCGTGTTTCAATTTGTGGTTGCCATAGTCCTTATCAATATCACTATCCTCGTTCAGAAACAGGTTCGCCATTTGAAGGACCGTGAAACTGGCTTTGTTAGGGAACACCTGGTATTTCATTCAATGACAAACGACCTGCGGAAAAGTTATGCGGTACTGAAAAATGAATTACTGCATTCAGGTTCTGTTGTTTCTGTATCCGCTTCTGATATACCCATCACACGAAGCGGGAAGCAGACAAAAATCGGGGATATTGATTTCGAAGTTCGAAGCTGCCAGGAAAATTTTATTTCTACCAATGGATTACAATTAATTGCGGGCAGGGATATAGATGTTGTAAAATTTCCCGGTGATACAAATGCCTGTATTATTAATGAGTCAGCAGTAATTGCTATGAACCTGGAAAATCCGGTAGGAACAACACTAAAGGATAACACGCATTATTGGAGAGTTATAGGAATAGTAAAAAATTTTATTAACCATTCTCCATTGCAAGCAGTCACACCTGTAATGATCAGGGGCAGTAATGATAATAGTTTTATCAATTTGCGTGTTAGTGAGACTAAGTCGATGGTTGACAATATCGTAATTGTTTCTGCTATCTTTAAAAAGTATAACAGTAATTATATAACAGAACTCCAGTTTGCCGATGATGATTATGCTTTGAAAGTAAGGGGCCTGAAAGTAACTGCGTTGTTAACCAATATTTTCGCTTCTATTGCGATTTTTATTTCATGCCTGGGATTATTGGGTCTTGTGATGTACACCGCAGAATCGCGTTCAAAGGAGATGAGCATCCGGAAGGTATTTGGTGCAGGTGTAGTATCACTCAATTTTGTGCTTGCCAAAGACTTTATCCGTTTAGTAATTATTGCGATTATCGTAGCATCGCCTGTTTCATGGCTTTTAATGGATTCGTTTTTGCGGCCGCTTTATTACCGCACGTCATTGAGCCCATTTATTTTGTTCCAAACTGCTGGTATTGCTCTTCTGATCACTGCGATCACTATCGGTTCTCATCCATCAGGGCGGCTCGGGTTAATCCCGTAAAAAATCTTAGAAATGATTGATTTGGATCAGCATCGGGGAATCAGTCTTTACAGGTTATCAAGCGCCCGGATCTGGGTATGGTATTTCTTAGGCAATAAAAAATATTTTATAAGCCGGTCTGCATACACACGTTTGGACAGTTTATAGATAGGGACAAAAAGTTTTAGCCATTCAGTTTTTTGAAAACCCAGTAAATTTTTGGCAATAGCGGGCAATACCAGTTTTTGCGATTCTATCAAAACAACAAACCTCGGTCTCCCCAAATGTTTTTCATATTGTTTATAGAGGTCAATGGTGAAAGAGCTTTTTACGAGATCATTCTGCAAATGTTCTTCACGTGAAACAAGCCAGTCAGTATAATTAGCGGGCAATAGTGTAAGCCCCATTCTGAAACCCACACGGTAAAATACATCATACACTTCTTCTTTTTCTTCCCGTGTCATTTTTCTTTCCAGCAATTCAAATGAAGTAATGGAATAATAGATGAGCATATACAATACATCACGATACGCCCAATCGGGAATGGTTGCCTGCCTGTTTTTTTCAACGGCACTGTGAATGGAAGTGATCCTGTCAATAGCTGCATTGGCAGCGTCGAGAGGAGAGAAGACGATCATCCTTGCATACTCAACAGTAGAGAATAATCTGCCTAAGGGGTCGGCAGGCAGCCTGCCCGTAAAATACAACCAATCGACCGCCTTATTCAAAGCGAATTCCGCGGCAGATCCCGCAAAAATAAAAAGGATGGTATCTGCCTTCCCCCATATTTTTCTTACGATCGAATTATTTTCTACAAAGTTTTCCAAATTTTTTCAGGCATTAAAACATCAACAAATAGTCTATTTATTTTTAGGCAACAAGCCATTGCTTATGAAACATATATCGTGCCTTTCTTTTATGCTGTGTTGTTTTTACTCTTATCCCCGTGTTTACTGCATGCCCAACCACAACCTGGTGCCACACTGCCCGGCACATGGAAAGGTACATCGGTTTGCCAGGTAAAAAATTCTACCTGTAATAATGAGATCGTTGTATGTCATATTTCCGCTACCAAAGTTGTCAACAAATTTACGGTGGCTATGAATAAGTTGGTTTCCGGTGAACAGATGCGGGCAGTTTTCACAGGTCAGTCTGCATCGACAGGTTGTATTATAACAAAGACGGAACAATCAAACGCGTTGTTATGACAAGCGAGGGGGTGCAGTGAGCAACTGAGCAACCTCTTATCCGTATGGCGCGTTAAATTTCGATGCTCAATTTCAAAATCTCCCAATTCCCCAATTCCAAAATTCATTATAGGTCGTATTTACACTACATACTTCCCCTTGCGCACTACCAGTCTTCTTCGCAAATGATGGCTCATTTTGAGTTGTTATCGTGACCTTTTTTTCCGGTATGCACTATCGGTTTTTCACCCTTCTGTCTATTTTCTGTGGACGCGGAAACCATTCTCTTTACCTAACCGATTAAACTGCTTATATGCGCCGCCTGGAGTCTTTATTGCTTTGCCTGTTTTGTGTATTGTCCGTATCGTGTAAGAAGGAAATGGTACAGCCATTTCCCGCTACAGCCGTGCAGTTGCAGGCCTCTGTTTCTACCATTGTTTTGTCGCAGGCTTCGGCCGCGGGTCCGTCGATTGATTTTAGCTGGGCATCTTTCCCCGATTCAAGCGGAACAACCGTGAATTATACCATAGAAGCTGCTTTAAGCGGGTCGCAATTCTGTGATGCAATTGAGCTCAAAACCACCAACCAGTTATCAGCTGCGTTTACAGTTCGGGAACTGAACGGGCAGGTGAGAAAACTGGTACTTGCCGGTACAAAAGAACTGATCGAATTCAGGATCAGGGTTACCAGGGCACAATTACCGGCACAGTATTCCAATATTGTCGGCGTAGCCATTACAACTTATCAATCTTACCTGCTCTACGATGAGTCGCAGATACTTCGCCTGCCGGGCAACTACCAGAACTGGACCATTCCTTCCGCACCAAGGATCATTTCAGCAAAGGGTGACGGGGAATATGAAGGGTTTGTCAACTTTACCGATCCTCAATCACAGTTTTATCTCGTAAAAGGAACGCAATGGGACAACGTGACAACTTACAACCAAACCGGTCCCGGTCAATTCGGGTTTAACGGCAGTTTCTTTTATGTAACAGGGGGCGCCGGTGTTTATAAAGTAAATGCAAGTATGAGTAAACATACCTGGTCCTGTTCCAGGATCAATTCATGGAGCCTGTATGGAACAGCCGTTTTACCGGGCACTGCCGCAGAGGCCGATATGGTATTTGATGAAGTGGGTTTATCATGGCGCATTACAGCAGATCTTGTTAAAGGTGATTTCCTGTTCCGTGCCAATAAAACCAATGCGATCGTTTTCGGGCACAACAGCGAAAGCGTAACAGGTGTTCCCGATTACAATGGAGCAAAGATCAGTATTGCAAAACCAGGAAACTATACGATCGTGCTCTCGTTGCAGTCGGCAGGGAACTATTCATATGGGATCCGGAAAAATAAATAACTGAGCACAATAAATTGGGTGAAATAATTGATCATTTTAAAATCCGATATATGCAAAACCTACTGATTTCGTTGCGACGAATTGTTCTGACTGGAATATACGTATTGGTTATATTCTTTGTGTTGATGTTGATCCGTTCGCAGAATAAAAACCTGGTGTCAAGCGAAACACATGTGATGCCGATACAGAAACAGGCGGTGTAAATGTTTTTTTTGACGTGTTTACTCGCCTAAGAGCTGCTCGATTTCTATCTTGAGAATCGGAA
>JAQBNJ010000490.1 GCA_028288645.1 Sediminibacterium sp. | reverse complement strand
CAGGTGCGGTAGTCTTTTACTTTTACTTCGTAAGCCTTTTTCTTTTTTCCCTTGCCTTTGTAACGCGTCTCCGTCTTATAGCCGATGAATTCCTTGTGCCTGATCGGTCCGCCGCCTTCGTTTACGTGTATGCATACGAAAAGATCGCCTTTCTCACGGTTGGCTATCTGCGCTTTGCGGGTAACAGGATCGAATACGTCAGTGGTGCGGGTCATATAGGTCTCCACATCCGGGATCTCTTCTTTCAGCATCTCGTTCAGCTTCAGGGAGATGGACAGGGTGATATCTTTCTCTTTTGAATAAACGCCCGACGCGCCAAAATCAGCACCACCATGACCGGGATCGATGATGATCTTTCGCAACGCCTGTTTTTGAGTAGGTTTATCCTGCGCGTTCACAGCAGTGAACACCGTTAATAAACCTAAGCTTAACAAAAACAAAGCAGCGAATATTCGTTTCATCATATCATTTCGTTAAAGGATTTTATCTGAAATAGCATTTACCCATCTAAGACCTTATTTTTGCCACTGTGAACATGAGTAAACTCTACAAAATTAACGGAAAAACAGCCTTGGGAATTCTTGTAGTGGCGTGTTTGCTTATATTAACATTTTATGTTCGGGCAGCAGGTAATCATTACCGGCCATTGCTATCCTTCGCACCTTTACAAGATACGGTTCCTTCGCAAACGAAAAAAGACAGTTCATCACGATTCCTGAAAACATCAGGCAATTCAGACACATCCCGGAACGGCAAAGACTCGATGGTTATAAAAGTAGACACTATCCAGATGGCGCCCGATTCAATAGATGCCATCGTCAAATACCATGCGGAGGATTCCGGCGTATTGATCGTTCCTACGAATGAATTTTTCCTCTACGGCAAAGCAAAAACAGATTACAAGAACCTGAATATTGAAGCGGCAACCATTCATTACAATCACGAGACCGGCATCATTTCCGCCTACGGTGCAACAGACAGTACAGGAAGTATAGCGAGCAAACCGCAGTTTACGCAGGATGAATTGAAGACGATCAGTGATTCGATCGCTTTTAATGTTAAGAACGGGAAGGCCCTTACTAAAAATACTTTTTTACAGGAAGGCGAGATCTACGTAAACGCAAAATACATAAAGAAGATAAGTGCGGATGAATCGTTCGCGCGCGATGCGCGTTTTACTACCTGCAACCTGGATACGCCGCATTTTGCGTTCCGCACACGCAGGATGAAGATCATCAATAACAAACTCGGCGTTACCGGCAGAGTATATCCCGAGATCGAATCGATACCCATCCCAATGATCTTTCTTCCGTTTGGATTGTTCCCACTGAACCCTGCGCGGCATTCAGGCGTGCTATTGCCTTCCTTTACTTCAAGTGAAGATTTTGGATTGGGGTTGGAGGGATTGGGCTATTATAAAGTATTCAGCGATCATGTGGATGCAACAGCGAGGGCAAATATTTATTCTTACCTGGGATGGACATTGAACCTCAATTCCAAATACATCATGCGGTATAAGTATACCGGTAACCTGAACCTTACTTTTCAGAATACGAGGATACTCAACCGCAGCGCATTTACAAAAGAAGAATTCACTAGTTCCAAATCATACATGATCGATTGGAGCCATAGCCGTGATAACCGCGCGAGACCGGGAACCAATTTTTCTGCCAACGTGCATTTCGGTAGTACGCGATTCAACCAGTTGGTGCAGAATAACCCGTTCGTTAATTTTAATAACCAGTTGAGTTCTTCCATCAATTATTCAAAAGACTGGAGAGGCAAATACAATCTCTCAATGAATCTGAACCATACACAGAACAGCTTGAACCATCAGGTGAATCTGAACCTGCCTACACTGAATTTTAATGTAACTACCTTGTATCCTTTCCAAAGCAAGGACCAGGTAGGATCGGGTAAATGGTATGAAAAGATCGGCGTTGGTTATAGTGGTAATTTCCTGAATCAATTATCTTTTTATGACACGGCTTTTAATTTCAAGAGGCTTCTCGATACTGCACAATGGGGTGCGCAACACAATATCCCGATCACTTTGTCATTACCGCAACTGGGTTCATTAACGCTTTCGCCGAGCATAAGCTATGAAGAACGCTGGTATGGTCAGAAAATACATAAGGACTGGAACCCGGTCACAAAGCGAGTGGATACATCAACACAAAAGGGATTTTACACGGCGCGGCAAATGAGTTTTGGATTGGGTGTAAACACGCGGATCTTTGGTACCTATAAGTTTTCGCCAAAGAGCAGCATCATAGCTATACGGCACGAGGTGAGGCCTACTTTTTCGATCAGTTATCACCCGGATTTTGCGGCAAAGTCTTACTATACCACCCAGGTAGATAGCTTTGGCCGCACAGTTCGCTTGTCTCAGTATGAAGGCGGTGTGGTAGGCGCTTTTTCGGAAGGTGCTTTTGGCGGTATCAGTTTTGGTATCGATAACCTGCTTGAAATGAAAGTGAAGGATAAGAATGATACAACGCTCAAAGGAAGGACCGAAGGAAAAAAAGTAAAACTGATCGAGGGCTTTGGTTTTAACGCATCGTATAATTTACTGGCAGATAGTTTTCCTTTGAGTAATTTTTCTATCTATGCACGAAGCACTTTATTTGAGAAGGTCAATATTACCGCATCAGCTAATCTTGATCCGTATGATGTAGACAAAACAGGTTACCGCGTAAACAAGATCTATTTCGATCCGGGGCATTTGAAATTCGGCAGGATCACAGGCGGTAATATCGCCATGTCCACATCTTTTTCCAGTAAACCAAAGGACGGCAAAGATGATAAAACAAGGGAATTGCCGGCAGACCCTTTTATGACACCGGAGGAACAGCAAAGACAATTACAGTTTGCCCGCTCGAATCCTGCAGAGTTTACAGACTTCAATATTCCATGGACATTAAGTTTGTCTTACTCCCTGAATTTCAACCGCGTACTGCTGCCTGATTTTAGTAAATATGTAACACAAACATTTTCCGGTTTAAGCTTTAATGGCGATTTCAGTCTTACACCAAAATGGAAAGTAGGGGCAACAGGTTCTTATGATGTTACCAACAGATCGCTGCAGCAGTTGAGCACTTTCATCACCCGGGAAATGCATTGCTGGCAGCTGTCTATCAATGTGAACCCGATCGGTTTGTATCGTTCGTTCAATATCTCCTTCAGTCCCAAATCAGGAATTCTTCGCGACTTGAAAATTAACCGTAGCAGGAGTTTCTCGAGTAATTGATGTTTCATGCAAAGAAGATTCACGCAAAGAAGATTTCACGCAAAGGGGCAAAGATGCAAAGGCGCAAAGAAAAAAACATTAGATAGTTCGCACTTAAGCAAAGCCTTCTTTGCGTCTTTGCTCCTTGGCTCCTTTGCGTGAAAAAAAACAGGGTTAAGGAAGATCATTCTCCGCATAATGATCCCACATGATTTTAAAAACCTTTTCCTTCAATTCATTGCTGGAAATATTCTGCGAACTTACCGCAGGTAAAAAATGCATTTCCAATCTATGTGGCATTAAATAGAAGAACCGGTTCGCCGGCAATGCTTTCTTGGTATGAAATAAAATAGCGGGTAGAATAGGTTTGCCTGTATCAACTGCCAGGCGGAATGCGCCATCATAAAATTTTTTCAGAGGATCATTGGTACGGTTGCGTGTGCCTTCGGGATAGATGACCATATCGAGGCCGATGGCCAGCATGCGTTTCATTTCTTCAATGCTTCTTCTCCTGCTTGCATCGCTGTTGCGGTCAACCAATACCGCGCCGAATGTATAGACCCATCCAAACACAGGAACTTTACTGAAACTTTTTTTCGCGATGGTTTTATTGGCCCGCGGCATAAACGGCGTACTCACCGGAACATCCATGAGGCTGTTGTGGTTGCAGACAACTATATAATTTGTTCCGTCGATAAAATTTTCTTTGCCTTTCACTTTCAGAGGGCAGCCAATTAAATTCAAATACACAACCATCCATACCCTCGATACCTGCCTGTGCCATCTTGCTTTGGCCGGGTCCTCCATAAAAAAACAGGCCGAATAAAAAATGAACGCAACAAGCAAGGTTGCTGCAAACAGGACCAACGCCCACACGGCCCATATGCGGGCGAAAATATCTTTTAATATCGTACTAACAGAAGTGGAATTATTTGGTAAGTTTTGTGTCATTAAGTATGTTTTTAATATTGAACACTGAACAAGGAATGTTGAATGAAGAAGTAGCGGGCAGCACTAAATTCAAAATTCAAAATTCCTTGTTCAGTGTTCAATATTCTTTCTTCCTTGTTCAGTGTTCAATATTCTTTCCTCCTTGTTCAATATTCAACGGCCCAATCAATCGCATCAATCCCCTGGTCCATCAATAATTTATTCGTTCTGCTGAAATGTTTGCATCCGAAAAAACCTTTGTCTGCACTGAAAGGGGATGGATGTGCCGCTTTCAATACAAAATGTTTGGTCTCATCTATCAACACCTGTTTCTCCTGCGCAAATTTGCCCCATAATAAGAACACGATCCCTTTTTTTTCGGCAGATATTTTTTTGATCACTGCATCTGTAAAATCCATCCACCCGATCTTCGCATGGCTCGCAGGTTCATTGGCTCTAACGGTGAGGATCGCATTTAAAAGAAACACGCCCTGCTTCGCCCATTTGGTGAGATTACCTGTTTTGGGAATGGGCATGCCGATATCCTTATTCAGCTCCTTG
>JAQBNJ010000453.1 GCA_028288645.1 Sediminibacterium sp. | reverse complement strand
TGGAGAAATAAATGGAACAGCCCATCCCTCCCATTCTACTATGTGCAGTTGCCAGGGTTTATGGAAATGCAATACGTTCCTTCAGAAAGTCAATGGGCGGTTTTGCGCGAAAGTGAATTGCAATCCTTATCGGTTCCCAACACCGCTATGGCTGTTGCAATCGATCTTGGCGAATGGAACGATATACATCCTTTAAATAAAAAAGATGTGGGAGAAAGATTAGCACTACCCGCAAGAAGATTTGTGTATGGAGAAACAAACCTTGTTTCATCCGGCCCTATTTACCTGTCCGCCGCGATCGAAAACAATAAGATCCGCGTTACATTCAGCAGTACCGGAAGTGGCCTGGTCAACAAAGGCGGTGAAGAACTTACTTATTTTGCGATAGCAGGCGCGGATAAGAAATTTGTTTGGGCCAAAGCAACAATTGAAAAAAATACCGTTGTTGTATGGAGCGATGAAATTGCACAACCGATGTATGTTCGCTACGCATGGGCCGATAACCCGGATGGAGCGAATTTGTATAATAAAGAAGGATTGCCGGCATCGCCGTTCAGGACTGATCAATGAATAAACCGTGCCTCTGTGCCTCCGTGTGCAAATTAAATTCTCACACAGAGACACAGAGGCACAGCTTGGATAACTATACTTAAATGACTCTTATGAATTGGAAAATAAGCTGTTTATTTTTTTTGTTTGCGATCGTTTTAACAGCAAAAGCGCAAACGCCAAAGACATGGAACAACAAACAAGCCGCTGTGGCACTTACTTACGATGATGCGATCGATATTGATCTTGACAATGTTGCACCTGCATTAGACTCACTCGGTTTGAAAGGAACCTTCTATATTATCGGCTCCTCGTCTTCTGTCAGCCGGCGTATTGATGCATGGCGAAGGGTTGCTGCACATGGACATGAACTCGGCAACCATACCTCCTTTCACCCCTGCAACGGACAATTACCCGGCCGAACTTTTGTGCAGCCCGATAACGATCTCAGCAAATACACGCTTACACGAATGACCGCCGAGAGCAGGTTCACGAATACGCTGCTCAATGCAATAGATGGAAAAACAGAAAGGACTTTTGCTTTTCCCTGCGGGGATAAAAAGATCGGCAACGATTATTATTACGATGCAGTGAAAACCGATTTTGTTGCGGCTCGCGGGGTTCGTGGCGGCCTCCAAAAGATAGACAGCGTTGATCTTACCGATATCAATTGTTACAGTATCAACGGGCAGAATGCGGAGTATATGATCAACCTTGTTAAGAAAGCCAAAGAGACCCATACCCTGCTCGTTTTTCTTTTCCATGGCGTTGGCGGCGGGCACAGTTTGAATGTTGATCTGAATGAACACAGTAAACTCCTGCATTATTTAAAGAGCCAGGAAAAAGAGATCTGGATAGCGCCGATGGTGGATATCGCAAAGTTTATCAGAGAGAAGCAAAAACATTAGGAGGATCTGTCTATTATAAACAGCTTGTGCCGTTAAAGCATACCCGGCCGATCGCTTTTGTTCCATCGGAACAATTGGTGGGTAGCGATTCAAATGGAATGATTCGCACGTTCCGTAGGAACGTTTCGTGCTAAAAGCCGACACCAAACGTTCCTACGGAACGAGGGATTCGATCACCTGATATTTTTCTACCCACGAGATGTTCCTACGGAACAAAAACTTAACTTAATGACATCGATGGTGGAGCAATCACATTCAATTTGTTAAGGGTTTCCCATCATTAGCACTTTTGTAAGTTTTGAACCAATCCCCCGTCAAACTGTTTATCTAACTATATCGTACTTTTAAAAAAACAAACCGAATGCGAACCTGGTTCTCTGTAGTATTAATAGCCGCCAGCCTTACCGCCTGCGCGCAATCAAAAAAAGAAAAGAAATTAAGTGATATGAATAATGAATCAATTCCCAATGGCGTAAAAGTGGATACGGCTATTTTTGGCGAAGGCTGTTTCTGGTGTACCGAAGCATTTTTCCAAAGACTGGAAGGCGTTTACAAAGTAGAAAGTGGCTACGGCGGCGGCGATGTAGTGAATCCAACCTACGAGCAGGTTTGTGATAAGACCACCGGCCATGTTGAACTGGCACGTATCGTATACGACCCGGCAAAGATCAGTTTCGATGAACTGCTGGAGGTTTTCTGGAAGACACACGACCCTACCACTTACGAACAGCAGGGCGCCGATATCGGCCCGCAATACAAAAGCGTGATCTACTACCAGAATGATGAACAGAAACAAAAAGCGCTTCATTATAAAGAGAAGCTCGATAAAAGCGGCGCCTGGGGCAGCCCGATCGTTACGGAAATAGAACCATTCAAAAATTTCTATCCGGCAGAAAGCTATCACCAGAATTATTATAATTCCAACCAGGGACAGAGTTATTGCAGGTTTGTGATCGCTCCGAAACTTGAAAAATTTGAGAAAGTATTCAAAGACAAACTCAAAAAACAGTAACCTCTTCTCTGTGAACCTCTGTTACTCTGAGTCTCTGTGGTGAAAAAAAATTCTGCACGCTGAAGACGCTTTTATCGAAGCGAAGGCTTTACCACAGAGACTCAGAGTAACAGAGGCACACAGAGAATTACTTAACAATTTTGGTTCTTCTTAGTTCCAATAAATTTAAGGCATTGGGATAAAAGCCCTGCACATTGGGCTGTACAAGATGAATGGCCATATCATACCAGATCGGAATGATGGGCGCATCGTTGATCACCAACTGGTCCATCTCACGGTATAATTGGTATCGCAGCGAATCATTGTTCTCCAGTAAAGCCTTTTCATACAATACATCAAACGCAGGATTTTTATAACGTGTGTAATTAGGTGGCGCGGGGTTCCTGCTGTAAAACATCGCCATATAATTTTCTGCATCAGGATAATCTGCTATCCAGCTGCCGCGGAAAAAAAGCGCCTGCGATTTAGCAGTCTGTTCAAGCAGTAAACTTTTTTGGATCACTTCCACCTGCACAGGAATGCCCACTTCTTCCAGTTGCCGCGCAACAAAACTGGCAATGTCTGCATAGATATTAATGGTGAGTAATTTTATCGGAGGCAATCCTTTCCCGTCAGGAAATCCTGCCTCTGCCAATAACTGTTTTGATTTTGCAGGATCGAAATGATATCCCTT
>JAQBNJ010000406.1 GCA_028288645.1 Sediminibacterium sp. | reverse complement strand
TAAAAACGCCTCGTGAGAATGTTAACCGGTGCTTTTAAGATATAAAAACACAGTCTGGAAGTGTTACGAGGAGCTTTAAGGGTGTAAAGATACCTTTTGCAAGCGTTAGCCGGCTCCTCAACGGATAACCCTGAAAGGGAGCTCTGTTTGTAGGAATATAGCATGAAATATAATCGACAACAATTACCCACTTCATAATATTCACAGGTCGCTCCTGCGGAGCTTGTTTCCTTGCACTTGCCCTTTTCTACAAACAGGACGCCCCATGGGGCTTGTAGACAACCCCCGAACACCCGTAGCCAGGTAACCAATAACGGCGGCCCGACTTCTTCATTCAATATTCCCTGTTCAGTGTTCAATATTCCATCGGCTTCTCCACATTTTTCCAATTTAGTCCTCACATTTTCTCATTTTTAGAGCCCATCCCCTTACCTTTGCCGCCAAGTCGGAAAACAGTGTTCCCGGCCCCTCAAAAAGGTACATTTTTAAACCTAATATATCTCCTGATATGGCTACAAAAGGTAAGATCAAACAGATTATCGGTGCGGTTGTCGATGTTCATTTTCCCGACGATAATACATTGCCTGAAATTTATAACGCCCTGGAAATCACCAGGGATAACGGCGAAAAACTCGTATTGGAAGTGCAGCAGCACTTAGGTGAAGACAGCGTTCGTACCATCGCGATGGACGGAACAGAGGGCCTGGTGCGTGGAATGGAAGTGGTCGATACAGGTATTGCGATCGCTATGCCTGTTGGTGAAAATATCTACGGACGTTTATTCAACGTAACCGGTGATGCCATTGATGGATTACCCCAGGTAAGTAAAGTAGGCGGACGCCCGATTCACAATAAACCACCATTATTCGAAAACCTGAGTACAGCATCAGAGATCCTGTTCACAGGTATCAAAGTAATTGACCTGATCGAGCCTTATGCAAAAGGTGGTAAGATCGGTTTATTTGGTGGTGCAGGTGTAGGTAAGACCGTTTTGATCCAGGAATTGATCAATAATATCGCAAAGGGCCACGGTGGGTTGTCAGTATTTGCCGGTGTGGGTGAGCGTACACGTGAAGGAAATGACCTCTTGCGTGAAATGATCGAAGCGGGTATCATGAATTATGGTGAGGCCTTCAAACACAGCATGGAAGAAGGTGGATGGGATCTGAGCAAAGTGGATATGGCGGGTTTGAAAGATTCAAAAGCCACTTTCGTATTCGGACAAATGAACGAACCCCCCGGAGCACGTGCGCGTGTTGCCCTGAGTGGTTTGACCATTGCTGAATATTTCCGTGATGGAGATGGTACAGGTAAAGGAAAGGATATCTTATTCTTCGTAGATAATATCTTCCGTTTCACACAGGCCGGTTCTGAGGTATCAGCCCTTTTGGGTCGTATGCCATCGGCGGTAGGTTACCAGCCAACACTGGCAACTGAAATGGGATTGATGCAGGAACGTATCACATCAACCAAAAATGGTTCGATCACTTCCGTACAGGCGGTGTATGTACCTGCGGATGACTTGACCGATCCGGCTCCCGCAACAACTTTCGCCCACCTTGATGCAACAACGGTATTGAGCCGTAAAATTGCCGACTTAGGTATCTATCCTGCGGTGGATCCATTGGATTCTACTTCAAGGATCCTTACCCCACAGATCGTAGGTGACGCGCATTACGATTGTGCCAACCGTGTTAAGTTGATCTTACAACGTTATAAAGAATTACAGGATATCATCGCCATCCTCGGTATGGATGAGTTGAGTGAAGAAGATAAAATGACCGTGCAACGTGCACGTAAAGTACAGCGTTTCCTGAGCCAGCCTTTCCACGTGGCTGAGCAGTTCACCGGTCTGAAAGGTGTATTCGTAGACATCAACGATACCATCCGCGCATTCAATTCTATCATGGATGGAGAAGTGGATGAATATCCTGAAGCTGCATTCAACCTGGTAGGTACTTTGGAAGATGCGGTTGAGAAAGGAAAGAAGATGATGGAAGCTGCTAAATAGCGGAGCTATTTAATTAGTAATTAGTAGTTAGTAATTAGTAATTCTGCTAATTCAGACCACCTGCCAATTACTAATTGCTAATTACTAATTACTAATTAAAATGACTTTAGAAATACTCACCCCCGAGAAGAAACTTTACAGTGGAGAAGTCTATGGAGTGCTGCTCCCGGGCATCACAGGTTTGTTTGAGATCTTAGACAAACACGCGCCATTGGTAAGCGCTTTAAAGAACGGAACGCTGAAAATTCTGAAAGACAAGAACAACAAAACTTCTGAAAGCTATTCTATACAGAGTGGTTTTGTAGAAGTGTTGAATAACAAGGCAACTGTACTTGTTGAAGGCGCAGTTGCTTTATAAAATATTTCTCGATTACGGATCCGCGTATTTACGGATAACAACCAGTACCAACTATTACCAAAACTACCTGCTTAGGCAAATAAAAGATGGCCCCGTATTCGGGGCTGTTTTATGTGGTAACACGAATTAAAAAACGAATTACACGAATTAGGCACCAATTGTTTAATAAGTACTGCCCCGATCTCGTGGCGGTATTGTTTTATAATTGAATCGGTCTGATTAAAAAATCAATACCGATTCGTACAATTCGTGTTCTTCAATTCGTGCAATTCGTGTTCTTCAATTCGTGTAATTCGTGTTCCCCAATTCGTGTAATTCGTTTTTCAATTCTTGTTATCAATTCAATTGAGGATCTATCGGGTAATTGATCATCTGGCTATACTCACCTCCCAAATCTTTCAACGCTGCCTTCCATATTTGTGGCGTACTCATACTAAACACAAAACGCTTACTCGCTTCCCGTGTGATCCAGCTTTTTTGCTCCAGTTCACCTGTTAATTGCCCCTCACCCCAGCCGCTATAACCGAGAAAGAAACGGATATCATTTTTATCGAGCTTGTTTAGTTTTAAAAGGGATAATACTTCTTCAAAATCGCCGCCCCAGAAAATGCCATCGGTCACTTCTATGCCGCCGGGTATGAGATCGGGGCATTGATGCAGAAAATGTAAAGTATCTTTTTGAACAGGCCCGCCATCGTAAACGGGGAAGCGGATGCCATCTGCATTTTTGATGAGGTCACCAAGTTCCTGGTCAAAGCTTTTGTTCAGGACAAAGCCAAAACTGCCTTCCAGCCGGTGCTCGCACAGGAGCACTACGGTGCGCATAAAGTTGGGATCCTTCAGGAACGGATCGGATATCAGTAATGTGCCGGGTGCTATATCAGCCATAGGTAAAAGATAAGCCAAACAATTTATTCAGAAAAACCCTTGTTCGGGGCCCGCCGTTAAAATCCTGATAAACCTGTGCCACCCATTGTAGTGTTCTGTAGTTCCTGTTATATTTGTAAGGATGAAGAGAACTTTCCCCGCTATTATCATACTGATCTCACTCTCACTGTTTGGCCTGATTCTCTTGCAGGTCTCATGGTTCCAGAATTTATTGGAAGCCACCAGGAATCAATACGATAATAATTATACGCAGGTGGGAGTAACAGTGGCGGACGAATTATATGGAAATGCAAACCGGCCCACGCTTCGTTTACCGCGAAGGGGTGGTTTGACCTTTAATTCGGACCTGCATCCACATTTTGTGAAACCGATCACCGTAGAAGAAAAATTCACGCCCCAGGAAGTAGAAGATAAGATCAGGAAAAATTTTGATAAGTACAATCTCAAGAAACTCAAATTCGAGTTCGCAGTTACCAACCCCGCTGATGAAATTGAAATTGGCAGTAAAGAATTCTACAAAGAATTCTGGGATACAGTAAATAACAAACGCAGGTATTTCGCAGTCATACCCCTCAATAACCAGGATATAGAAATAGGCACACCAGAAAATCTGATTATCATTATACCTGATTATGACAAGCAAATCTGGGATTCTTTGTGGTGGGTATTCATAGGAGCAGGTGTTTTTACCGTTATTATCATTGCTGCATTTTTTGTTACCGTAAAATCATTGCTCAACCAGAAAAAACTGAGTGAGATCAAAAGTGATTTTATCAATAACATGACGCACGAATTCAAAACACCATTGGCCACTATATCACTGGCGGTTGATGCTTTGCGGAATGAAAAAGTGCAGAACGATAAGGAGAAAACAAAATACTTCAGCAACATTATTAAGGAAGAGAACATACGCATGAACAAACATGTGGAAACGATATTGCAGGCCGCATTAATGGACAGGCAGGAATTGCAATTGAATCTTATTCCCTTACATGTGCATGAAGTGGTGCAGGCAACGCTTGATAATTACCAGTTACAGCTTAAAGACAAAGAAAGCGATATCCAGTTAATGCTGAATGCAAAGAATGATCTCATCCGTGCCGATGAGGTACATTTTTCGAATTTAATCTCCAACCTTGTCGACAACGCGATCAAATATTCGAATGATAAACTGCGTATCGTCATATCAACCCATAGCACCAAAAATTACCTGGTGATCAGGATCGAGGACAATGGTATCGGGATGAGCAAAGAATCCGTAAAACGCATCTTCGAAAAATTCTACCGCGCACATACCGGTAACTTACATAACGTAAAGGGTTTTGGTTTAGGAATGAGTTATGTAAAAACAGTGATCGATGCGCACAAGGGAAAAATAAAAGTAGAAAGTACATTAGGCAAAGGAAGTACGTTCACAATAGAAGTGCCACTGCTACAGGAAAACGCATAAATATCCCCTCAAATAAACGCTTAGTTAGATCCGCTCTCAAATGGTCCCATCGGGACATCTGGTGGGTAGAAAACAATTCGGGTGATGAACCGTTCGTTCCATAGGAACGATTGGTGATTTCCGATAACCGGCAAGACGAAAATATGTTTGGGATGCGCACCATGCGTTCCTACGGAACGCTAAAACACAATCTAACATGCTTTGCTACCCACGAGATATTCCTACGGAACATTGTGTCTGAAATGTCCCATCGGGACATCTGGTAGGTAGAAAACAATTCGGGTGATGATCCGTCCGTTCCATAGGAACGACTGGTGATTTCCGATAACCGGCAAACGACAATATTTTCGGGATGCGCACCATGCGTTCCTATGGAACGCGAAGACGCCACAATCATATTTGCTACCCACGAGATGTTCCTACGGAACATTTGGTTAAGCACCCTGTTTTTTACATAGAATGTTTTTATCGGGCATTTTGGGTTACCCACAACAAACTCCCATCTCCATAACTCAGAAAACGAAAATCATTTTGTAATGCGTGGTCGTATATTTTTTTCCAATCTTCTCCC
>JAQBNJ010000391.1 GCA_028288645.1 Sediminibacterium sp. | reverse complement strand
TGCATAAATCGGGCAATGATCACTATGCTTCACATCAGGGAATATTTTGGCATCCGTAATTTGCGCCTTCATGTTTTTAGTTACACAGATATAATCTATGCGCCATCCTTTATTCTGTGCACGTACTGTTGGAAAACGCTGACTCCACCAGGAATAGGCGCCGGTTGCTGTTGGGTTCAGTTCGCGGAAGCTATCCACCCAGTCGTTCTGTAAAAATGAATCCATCCATGTCCTTTCTTCCGGTAAGAATCCAGAAGAATTTTTATTTCCCTTCGGGTCATGTATGTCAATTTCTTTGTGCGCGATATTATAATCGCCCACTACAATTAATTTCTTTCTTGTTTTACGCAGGTCCTGTAAATAAGCAAAGAACTCATCGAGCCATTTGTATTTATAAGTTTGCCTTTCATCGCCGCTGGTGCCCGATGGATAATAGGCATTGATCAATGTGATATCACCGAAATCTGCACGGATCACCCTTCCTTCAAAATCACTTTGCTCAAGCTTGTGCCCGTATTCTACATTGTCGGGTTTTATTTTGGTAAAGATGGCCACGCCGCTGTATCCTTTTTTTTGAGCGGAGAACCAATAGGTCCCGTAGCCGAGATCCTCTATTTTTTTGTAGTCAACATTGTCTTTCATTGCCTTGGTTTCCTGCAGGCAGATGATATCGGCGGGATCGGTCTTCAGCCAATCCGTAAAACCTTTGTTGATGGCCGAACGAACGCCATTCACATTATAGGAAATGATTCGCATGTGGTTTGTTTTGGGTTACTCAAAAAAACGATTGAACCCGATCATAAATAACTGGTTCAATAATTCAGGGGATAAAGATGCATCAAAAACAACAAATTTTTCAGGACTAAATTTTCCCTGTGCGATACAAATCAATTTATTGCCAAGATAGATCTCCTTGACCGTATTAGTGAACCCGCTGCACTTGATAGTGAAGTTCTGGTTGCCGATGGTTCCGGTGGCAACATAATCGTAGGTAACCCTTGCTTCTGGATTGGCGGTACTGACCGTAAAGAACGAAGTATCGTTGCCATTGGATATCCTGTTCGGATATAATTTTTTGCTTTCGTCGGGAATACGCTTCAGGATATTGAACCGGGCAATCGTGTCTTTCTCCTGAAAAAGATAATGGAATTTGCCCGTCAGGAAATTAGTAAAAGTGAACGGAGCCATCTGCATATTTTCGGGATCTACCTGCGTGGTTAATTTCAGGAGATAGTTTTTATCACGAATCACATCACGGCAATCCTGTCTTAGAAATACGAAATCGGAACCGGCATAATGAGCTGTATTTTTTATCGCAGTAGTAATATCATTTGGGTATTTCTGCGGGTTCTTGCCTTTCAGCATTACTTCTTCATACAAGGCCGGCCCCAGGCGGATCATTTCTGCACTGCCTGCATAATTGTAGGTACTGATGTTTTTGATTGTTGATACAAAAATTTTTGGCTGGTTGAAAATATTGGGAATAATAAAATTTTCTGCGAAGTAAGCCGGTGATGCTTTTATCTCCACCATTTCTAATTGATTGGCGGGATTAAACAGAATATTGGTAGCCGCCTTAAACAGTTCCATGAAAGCTTTTGGAGGCGTAACGATCTGTCGCAGGCGCCCGTCACCTCCGAAATACCTGTATACAATACCCATGCTTTGCGTTTCAGCCGCGGAGACCACCACATTTAATTGCTCACTGAACGCAATGGTTTTATCGGAATTGATCAGTGAACCTTTGATCAGAAATACACTTTTTGCCCTTTCTTTAATTGTTGTATCTCCAGGTATATTGTCAGGGTAAGCAAAAAAAGTGGATGGCTCAATTTCAAAAAGATCAATGTACAGGTGCAGGCGTGAGTCATCGCGCGTAAAAGCAAGATCTACGGGAGGTAGATTGCCAACACTGTTCAGGTATTCAATATTGGGAAGGGTGCTGGTATCTGTGAGCGACAGGTGATGATGCTGCAAAAGTGTTTTACTTAGCTGTGCCGCAATGGTTTTACGGATCGCCTCGTCCTTAAAATAATTCATCGTAATACCGGTTGCGGAAAAACAACGCATTTTTTCAAGAACAATGTTTTTTTGTGCCTGTACTACACGCGCACAGAGGATTAAGAGCAGGAAAAGAATGATTTTTCTCATGTTCATACGGCAGTTTGGTAATGTATCTTTAGGATAGCAAATTCTGTGCTAATTTGATTCAGAACTGAATATAATGATTGTATATGGCAAAAATTGAACGGATCATCCCGGCAAAAGAATCGGTTTACCTGGATGGCCCCAAGCCAAGAGTGAATGAATTTTTCTTTGCGTTGGATATTTTCCTGGGATTTATCAAAGGGTTCCGCACCCTGCATTTTGTGGGACCCTGTATCACAGTATTTGGCTCAGCAAGATTCAAAGAAGGCGACAGGTATTATGAGGCGGCGCGGGAATTTGGTAAGCGCATCGCAGAATTAGGGTTTACCACCATGACAGGTGGCGGCCCCGGTATTATGGAAGCTGCCAATCGCGGCGCATTTGAGAATGAAGGGATTTCTGTAGGATGTAATATCAAACTGACTTTTGAACAGCAGCCCAATCCATACATGCAGAAATGGATCACGTTCGATTATTTTTTTATCAGGAAAACATTGCTTCTTAAATATTCATATGCATTCATTATCATGCCCGGTGGTTTTGGCACGATGGATGAATTCTTTGAAGCGATCACACTCGTGCAAACACGAACCATCACCAATTTCCCCATCGTATTATTCGGAAAGGATTTCTATCAGCCACTAATGAATACAATCGATGAAATGGTATTAAAAGGAACGATCTCCGAAACAGACAAAAAACTCATTTTACTTACGGATGATATAAATGAAGCGATGCAGTACATAGAAGCCTACATCGCAAAAAATTTCAAAGTAAAACCACGAAAAAAACTCTGGTGGTTGCTGGAGAAGCGATGAGCGTTAAGGGAAACATAGGTTTTTTGCTTAAAACATTTTGTTCCATCGGAACAATTGGTAGGTAGCAATTCAAATAAAATGATTGATTAGGTTCCGTAGGGACGTTTGGTGCCGGCTTCTGGCACGGAACGTTCCTACGGAACGAGGTATGCAATCACCTTATCTTTCTACCCACCAGATGTTCCTACGGAACAAAGAACTTAACTTAATGAGATTGACCGCTGGGGCATTGGATGCTTATCGTTGACCGTGCGCTACAAAGCGGTTATGCCTACGCATATGCACAACACGTTAATTATTAATTATTCTCCCAGCGGGTATAGTAAAACCTAAACTCAAGATCAATTCATACGTTCCGAACGATTGTCTCGCAGTGCCTTGATACACTTTTAGATTTGAATAGCCCGCGTAGTCGATCTTATTTGTAAACTCAAGGTAAATGCGTTTATAGAAGGTTGCCCGGGCGCCTGCTTCTACGCCTATGTTCCATCCACCAAGTTGAAAACCTGGATCATTCGCTTTTCCAAAGAAACTGTTCTGTACATGCGGGATGAGCGGGCCGATGCCTGCTTTGCCCAATGCATCGAGTTTAAAATTTCCTGTTTTGCTTTCCTGCCAGTTCCATCTTTTTACAATATTGAAGAGAAGAAAATTTGCGCCATTGTTGAGATAGTAATAAAAACCGTTGCCTTCTGAAAAATTGATAGTTGAATCGGTCTGCCTTCCATTCAATGTTCCCGAAAGTTTTACCTGTTGGCCATCCTGTATAATGTGTTTGGTATGATCAAAATTGATCTCGAATGCCAATCCTTTTTTGCGGTTGAAGAAATAACCTATACGGTAATTGTATTGCGGAATGCTGATGGGAGTTGTGAGCAGGCCTTCATCCCAACCCGGGTGATCGTGCGAACGTACCCCAACCAGTCTGTAATTATTATTCAGTACAGGCTGGTTTACTTTCACATCGGAATGCGTGTACCATTCTTTATTATATCCCCATGAAAAATAAAATTCGCCTTTGCGTTCTTTCTTTTTTTCCTGTGCGCTGATAAATAACGGTAAAAGAAAAAGTATGAATAACTTAACTGGTCTCACTGCTCTATAGTTTAATAAACAGTTGCAAAAATAGCGCAATCGTTCTAACTCTGCGTAAACTCCCCGTTCTCCGCGTCTCTGCGGTGAATTGGAGTTTGATCAGTAGCAAGTTTATTTATTCGTAAACCTATTCACCGCAGAGACGCAGAGATGCATGAGTTTACGCAGAGAGATTTACTCAAGTACGGGACTCAAC